>NZ_JBFPJR010000034.1:0-37571 GCF_040838215.1 Nocardioides eburneus
ACCCGCGACTCAACCCGCCACAACCCGCGACTCAGCCCACCACAACCCGCGACTCAACCCGCCACAACCCGCGACTCGGCGCGCCTCGTCCTGGCGAGTCGTCAGGTCACTCGGCGAAGGCGTCGACCGGCGGGCAGGCGCAGACGAGGTTGCGATCGCCGTACGCGTTGTCGATCCGGGCGACCGGCGGCCAGTACTTCTCCGCCGTGATGCCGGCCGGGAAGACCGCCTCCTCGCGCGTGTAGGCACGATCCCACTCCCCCACGAGCGCCCGGGCCGTGTGGGGCGCGCCGCGCAGCACCGAGGTCTCCGCGGTCCACTCGCCCGAGGCGACCCGGTCGATCTCGCCCTTGATCGCGATCATCGCGTCGACGAACCGGTCGAGCTCGGCAAGGTCCTCCGACTCGGTCGGCTCGACCATCAGCGTGCCGGCGACGGGGAACGACATCGTGGGCGCGTGGAACCCGTAGTCGACGAGCCGCTTCGCGACGTCGTCCACGGTCACTCCCGTCTCCTTGGTGAGCTGGCGCAGGTCGAGGATGCACTCGTGGGCGACCAGCCCGGAGTCACCGCGATAGAGCACCGGGAAGTGCTCGCCCAGCCGCGCGGCGACGTAGTTCGCCGACAGGACGGCGGCCGCGGTGGCCTTCGTCAGGCCTTCGGCACCCATGAGTCGGATGTAGGCCCAGGAGATCGGCAGGATCCCCGCCGAGCCGTACGGCGCGGCCGAGATCGGCCCGATGCCCGAGCGCTTGGCCTCCTCGGGGTGGAAGCCGTGCGAGGGAAGGTACGGCGCCAAGTGCTCGCGCACCGCGACCGGGCCGACCCCGGGGCCACCGCCGCCGTGCGGGATGCAGAAGGTCTTGTGGAGGTTGAGGTGCGACACGTCGCCGCCGAACTTCCCCGGTTTGGCGTAGCCGAGGAGCGCGTTGAGGTTTGCCCCGTCGACGTAGACCTGACCGCCGTGGCCGTGGACGATCTCGCAGAGCTCGGTGATGCCCTCCTCGTAGACGCCGTGCGTCGACGGGTAGGTCACCATGATCGCGGCGAGGTCGGCGGAGTGCTTCTCGCACTGCGCGCGCAGGTCGTCGAGGTCGACGGTGCCGTCGTTCGCGGACTTCACGACGACGACCTTCATGCCCGCCATGACGGCCGAGGCGGCGTTGGTGCCGTGCGCCGAGGCGGGGAGCAGGCAGACGTCACGCTGCGCCTCGCCGCGGGCACGGTGATAGCCACGGATCGCCAGCAGCCCGGCGAGCTCACCCTGGGAGCCCGCGTTCGGCTGGATCGACACCCGGTCATAGCCGGTGACCTCGACAAGCCAGCCCTCCAGCTCGGCGACCAGCCGGGCATAGCCCACGGCGTCCTCGGCCGGCACGAACGGATGCAGGTCGGCGAAGCCAGGCAGCGAGATGGGCTCCATCTCGGTCGTCGCGTTGAGCTTCATGGTGCACGAGCCGAGCGGGATCATGCCCTTGTCCAGGGCGTAGTCGCGTGCGGCGAGCTGGTGCAGGTAGCGCAGCATCTGGGTCTCGCTGTGGTGGGAGTTGAAGACCTCGTGGGTCAGGAACTCCGTGCTGCGCACGAGGCTCTCGGGCAGCGCGTTCGGCGTCGTACGGTCGAGCTCGTCGAGGTCGATCCCGGTGGCCGCACCCGTCGAGATGCCGAAGGCGGTGAGGACCGAGGTGACCGTCGAGCGCGTCGTGGTCTCCGACGTCGACAGGCCGACGGTGTCCGCGTCGATGAGACGCAGGTGGAGACCGAGGTTCCGCGCGGTCGCGACGATGTCGTGCGCCCTACCCGGCGCAGCCACCGTCAACGTGTCGAAGAAGGTGTCGCTCGCCAGCCGGTAGCCACCCGCCCGCAGCGCTGCGGCCAGCACGGCGGCGTAGCGATGCGCGCGGGTCGCGATCGACGTCAGGCCGGCGGGCCCGTGGTAAACGGCGTACATCGAGGCCGTGACCGCCAGCAGCACCTGCGCGGTGCAGATGTTGGAGGTCGCCTTGTCACGCCGGATGTGCTGCTCGCGGGTCTGCAGGGCAAGCCGGTACGCCGGGCGCCCCTCGGCGTCGACCGAGACCCCCACCAGCCGGCCCGGGAGGTGCCGCTCGAGGCCGCCGTGGACGGCCATGTAGCCGGCGTGCGGACCGCCGTAGAAGAGTGGGACGCCGAAGCGCTGGGTGGAGCCGATGACCACGTCAGCACCCAGCGCGCCGGGCGCCTCGAGCACGGTCAGCGCCAGCAGGTCGGCGGCGACCACCGCGAGGGCGTTGCGCTCGTGCGCGGCCTCGATCACGGGACGCGGGTCGAGCACGCGACCGGAGGTGCCGGGGTACTGCAGGAGGACACCGGAGATCTCCCCGGCGGGCAGCCCGGCCGCCAGGTCCACGACGACGACCTCGATCCCCATGGCTTCGGCGCGGGTGCGGACCACGTCGATCGTCTGCGGCAGCGCGTCGGCGTCCACGACGAACGGACCGCTGCCCTTCCCCTTCTTCGATTGGCGAGCGGCTCGGCGGACCAGGGTCATCGCCTCCGCCGCGGCGGTGCCCTCGTCGAGCAGGGAGGCGTTGGCGACGGGCAGCCCGGTCAGGTCGCCGACCATCGTCTGGAAGTTGAGGAGGGCCTCGAGACGGCCCTGGGAGATCTCCGGCTGGTACGGCGTGTAGGCGGTGTACCAGCTCGGGTCCTCCAACACGTTGCGACGGATGACCGCCGGGGTGATGGTGCCGTGGTAGCCGAGGCCGATGAGCGCCTCACCGGGACGGTTGGCGGAGGCCAGGTCGCGCGCGAGCGCCGCGACCTGCGGCTCGGTCAGTGCCCGCGGCAGGTCGAGCGCGTCGGGGTTGCGGATGCCGCCTGGGACGGCGGCATCCATCAGCTCGGCGAGCGAGCCGTAGCCGAGCCGGTCGAGCATCGCGGTCTGGTCCGCGGGGGCGAGGCCGATGTGGCGGTCCACGAACGGCAGCGCACCATCGAGCGCGGAGAGGGACGGGGTGTCTGACACAGTGGGCTCCTCGGGGACACACGGCACGGTGGTCCTCCCCCTCTGTCGCGGACGCACCGCTCCAGAGTCGCCTGCCCCACGTGGTCCGGGTGCCTGAGAGGTTCCGGGGAGGAATTGCCCCTTCGGCGCTCCTTGAGCCGTACGACGGCCGGGAGCTCTCCCACACGGGATGGTCAGCGCGTCCAGCATAACGGCGCCGGCCCCGGATCCGCGTAGTCGCGGAGCCCGGGGCCAGTGATGTCGGTCGCGTCGCCGGTGGACGCGCTGCGCGTCCGTCAGGGGCGGGTGGCTCAGCCTGCGGAGCGTGCCGCACGGCGTGCGGCCAGCTCGTCGCCCTCCACCGGGGCATCGTCGGAGGCGTCCATCGTCCGTTCGCTCGGCAGCTCGGAGAGCGTGCCCTCGATCTCCCGCCAGACACCACCGATGGCGATGCCGAAGACGCCCTGGCCACCCTGGAGGAGGTCGATCACCTCGTCGTTGCTGGTGCACTCGTAGACGGAGGCGCCGTCGCTCATCAGCGTGACGCGGGTGAGGTCGTCCGTGCCGCGCTCGCGGAGGTGCTGGACCGCCGTACGGATCTGCTGCAGCGAGATCCCCGCGTCGAGCAGGCGCTTGATGACCTTGAGGATCAAGATGTCGCGGAAGGAGTACAGACGCTGTGTCCCGGAGCCGGTGGCACCGCGCACGCTCGGCTCGACCAGACCGGTGCGAGCCCAGTAGTCCAGCTGGCGGTAGGTGATGCCGGCAGCGTTGCAGGCGGTCGGACCGCGGTAGCCGGCGTCGCTGGGCAGCGGCGACACGTCGTCAGTGAAGAGCAGTCCCTGCTCGTCCGCGTCCTCGGCAGCGCGCTTCGCCAGCCCTGGGTCCGCTCCCGGCTCCTGCTCGTGCTCGAACACGTCGTCCTCCGTGGTCTACTCCGTTGCGCGTAACTCCGACTCGGGGAAGACGCCGGGATCGGTGGACCACAGCGGTGGAGTTACAACGAAGACAGTTCACGGTATGACGACAACCCGGCCCGGTCAAAGAGGCAGGCGGCGTGTCGGAACCCTCAGCCTCAGGCTGAGAGTGACCGAACGCGAAGCGAGCCACCGGCTCAGCGGGACTCGAAGTCCTCGGGCGTGACCTGATCGAGGAACTCGCGGAACCGCTCGACCTCGTCCTCCTGCTCGGCGGGCACCGAGAGCCCCGCCTCGTCGAGGACCTCTTCCGCGCAGACGATGCGAGTGCCCGTCCGCAGCGCGAGGGCGATCGAGTCCGAGGGCCGCGCCGAGACCTCGACGCCGGACGCGAAGACGAGGTTCGCATAGAAGACCCGGTCCTCGACGGAGGTGATCTGCACCTCGGTGAGCTCGTTGCCGGTGGCCTCGAGGATGTCCTTCAGCAGGTCGTGGGTCAGCGGGCGCGGCGGCACGACGCCCTGCTGGGCGAAGGCGATCGCCGTCGCCTCGACGGCCCCGATCCAGATCGGCAGGTAGCGCTCGCCCGCCACCTCGCGCAGCAGCACGATCGGCTGGTTGGAGGGCATCTCGACGCGGACTCCGAGGACATCGACTTCACGCACGCTTTCACCCTACTCCGGCGATCCAGCGGCAGACCCGTCGCGCCGCCCGCCCGTCCGTCGTGACGCGAGACCGCGGTCAGCCGCGCCGCAGCCCTGCCTTGACGAGCGTCGCGTGGAGGCGTACGGCGAGCGCGGCGATCTCGCTCCCGATCTCGGCCGCGCGGCCGGCGGCCGAGGGGTCCGAGGCCCGCTTGTGGGGCGCCACGATCTGCTGGATGAGCCCGACCTCACGGTCGGCGGCCGCCTTCATCCCGCGCAGGTGTCGGGGCTCGATGCCGAACTCCGCCAGCTCGCGGGCCGTCCGGGCGACGACGAGCGCGTCGGTGTCGAAGTGCCCCGAGCGCATCGGCGTCACCAGGCCGGCCTTCTCAAGCTCGCCGAGCAGTCCCTCGTCGACCTCCGCGATCTTCAGCAGCTCACGGCGCGAGATGCGCATGGAGTCGTGACGCCGGAACGACTCCGGGCTGGGCGCGCCGTCGGCGGCGAGCGCGACGGTCGGCACCGTCGGCACCGTCGGCTCGATCGCCGGCGGCTCGAGGCCGCGGTCGATCGCGTCGAGGTGCTCGCCGATGACCTTGAGGGGCAGGTAGTGGTCGCGCTGCATGCGCAGGACATAGCGCAACCGGTCGACGTCGGCACGGGAGAACTTGCGGTAGCCCGCTGGCGTGCGTTCCGGCTTGATCAGACCCTTGTCCTCCAGGAACCGGATCTTCGGGATCGTCACCGACGGGAAGTCCGGACGCAGCAGATCGAGGACCTGGCCGATGTTCAGCCGGTCGCCGGACTCGTGCGGGACAGCGGACGGAGCCACTGCGTCAGCGGCCCTCGTGCCCGGTGTAGAAGACCAGACGGAACTTGCCGATCTGGACCTCGTCCCCGTCCTTGAGGACGACCTTGTCGATTCGGTCACGGTTGACGTAGGTGCCGTTGAGGCTGCCCGAGTCGCTCACCGAGTAGGTCTCCCCCACCCGGTCGAACTCGGCGTGATGGCGGGAGACGGTGACGTCGTCGAGGAAGATGTCACTCTCGGGGTGGCGGCCGGCGCTGACCTTCTCCTGGTCGAGCAGGAAGCGGCTCCCGGAGCCCGGACCGCGCTGGACCACCAGCATGGCGCTGCCGACCGGCAGCGCGTCCACGGTCGCGGCGTCGACCGGGCTGAGGAGCCGGTCGGAGGTGTCGGTCTGCTCGTTGCCGAGCTGGATCGTCGCAGTCGAGTCGGACGCGTGACTGGCGGCCAGCGGCGTCCCGCACTGCGAGCAGAACCGCGCATCATCAGGGTTCTGGCTCCCGCATGCAGGGCACAGGGACATCGGCGCTCCTGGGTTCCACGTGTCGGCTGGTGGGTCCGGCTGACCCTCAAGCAGACGCTGAGGGTCGCCGTGGTTCGAACCTATCAGGTCAGCCGGCCAGCGAGGCCTCGTAGGCCGCAGCGTCCAGGAGCCCGTCCACCGCGCCGGCGTCGGCGGGCACGACCTCGAACAGCCAGCCGCCGCCGTACGGGTCGTCGTTGACGAGCTCCGGGGTGGCGTCGAGCGCAGCGTTGACCGCCACGACCTCGCCGGAGACCGGCGCGTAGACGTCGCTCACCGACTTGGTCGACTCCAGCTCGCCACAGCTCTCGCCACCGGTGATGGTGTCGCCGACCGCGGGGAGCGAGACGTAGACGATGTCGCCCAGGGCGTCCTGGGCGAAGTGCGTGATGCCGACGCGCACCGAGCCGTCGTGCTCACCAGGGCTCCGGAGCCACTCGTGCTCGGTGGTGTACTTCAGGTCCTCGGGGTACACGGGCTCTCCTTCATGGTCGCTCGGCGATGCGCCACACCCTACTGGTTGGTCACCGAGCAACGCACCGGCGGGATGGCCTCTCGGGGCGCTCCCCCGCTGGGTCAGGAGGTGCCGTCGCCGGCCTTGCGCACGGCATGGATCTGGAGGTCCTGCACCTGCGCCACCTGAACGTCTGCCCCGTCGCCCTCGAGCTCGTCGGCCGGACCTCGGCCGAACGTCACGGCGCTCTTGAGCACGGCCGGGTCACCGATCACGCTCACGACGTACGGCGAGGTGAGGAGCTTCCCGTCGACGACCAGCCCGCCCACGCCCTGCTCGATCGAGGACTGCGCGACCACGCGGACCAGGTCGTTGATGGCGATCGCCTCGGCGCCGTTGGTCCGCAGCTCCTCGATCAGGTCGAGGAGGTTCTCGGACTTCACCGCGCCGGTCTTCTCCTCGATGGTGACCTTGATCCCGGGTCCGCGGACGGGAACGAGCCCGGCGAGCACGCTCAGCGTGCTGACCTTGTTCTGGGCCTCCTGCAGGGCAGCCTCGCGCTTGGAGGTGTCGGAGTCGAGGCGCTCCTTCGTGCGCTCCAGCTCCTGCAGCTGGCTCTGGGCCCGCTGGGTCGTCCCGGCGAGCCCGGAGAGGATGTCGATGAGGTCCTGCTCGCGAGAGCCGGCGTAGGTCGAGTCGTCGACGTTGGTGCGGACCTGCGTCACGCCGGCGAAGGCGACCAGCGCGAGCAGCACGGCCGCCAGCACCTGCCCGCGACGCGGGTGCGTGAGCGCATCGACGAGCCGGTCGCGGCCGGTCAGCGGCGCCTCCGGCTCGGCGACCGGACCGCTGTCGGGCGCGCGTCGCTGCTCCTCGGACCTCGACGGCTCCGCGCTCGTCTCGTCCGGCCGCTCCTGGGTGGCGCCCTGCTCCCGGTCCTCGAGCTGCTCGTCACCGTCGGCCGCGCCCTCCACCTCCGGCGGGCGCGACTCGCCGGCCGGCGACGCGGCGCGGGGATCCGTCTTCGGGTCAGGCATGGAAGATGTGCCTCCGGATGGCGGCGACGTTGGAGAAGATGCGGATCCCGAGGACGACGATGACGCCGGTGGAGAGCTGGCCACCGACGCCGAGCTTGTCGCCGAGGTAGACGATGCCCGCGGCGATGACGACGTTGCTCACGAACGAGACCACGAAGACCTTGTCGTCGAAGATCCCGTCGAGGAAGGCCCGCAGCGCACCGAAGACGGCGTCGAGGGCCGCGACGACGGCGATCGGCAGGTAGGGCTCCAACCCGACGGGAACCTCCGGTCGGAAAATCAGGCCGAGGACGATCCCGACGACGAGTCCGAGGGCGGCGATCAATGGTCCTCCTGAGGCTTCTGGCCGGTCGCGGATCGGGCGCTGCGCAGGTCCATCAGGCCGACGGGCCCGGCCGGGATCTGCAGGTGGTCGACATTGTCCATCGTGACAGGCATGCCGAGCGTGCTGGTCAGCAGTTGGAAGGAGCGACCGGACCCGGTCTCGGCGAACTTCGCGAGCAGCGTCCGGTTGTCTCCCAGCGCGGAGACGACGTACGGCGCCGAGAGCGACACGCCGTTGATGCGGATGACCGTCCCCGAGTTGCGCGGCGCGCTGCGGGCCGTGACGCGCTGGCCGTTGACGCTCACGGCCGTCGCGCCGGAGGCCCACAGGCCGTTGATCAGCCCGGCGAGGTCGTCGTCCTGGACGAGGCCCGAGCGCCCGCCGTTCGGCGCGTCGTCGACGCTGATCTGGACGCCCGGCCCTGCGACCGGTCCGAAGCCGGCGGTCTGCGCGAGGGCCTGCTCCCGCCTGGTCGCCTGGCTGAGCTGGCGTCCCATGTCGGCGAAGGCCGACTCCTCGGCGGTGTTCTGGTCGCTGAGGTCGGCGATCTGCTGGTGCTGCTGGCTGACCACCCGCTGCTGGTCGTCGATGCGGCTGATCAGCACCGACCGGCTCTCCTCGCGGACCGTGGCGTTGCGGGAGGTCTGGACCGCGGCGATCGCGACCAGCAGACCGAACGCGACGACGGCGACGACGGTCACCGCCGTGAGCCGACGCCGGCCGCCGCCGGCAGGGCGGTCGCCTGACGCCGTACGACGCCGGTCGGCGACGTGCAGGTAGTCCTCGTCGAGCGACTGCTGCGTGATCCGGGTCAGCAGCGGCATGGTGACCGACGACGGCACCGGCGGCCGCGGGGCCGGGTCGGTCCTCATCGCGCTCACGACCGGCCACCAGGACGCCTGCGCCGCCGTGGCGGCGTGGTGAGGAGGAGGCGACGGACCTGCCAGGCGTAGAGCACTCCGGCCCACCAGTAGAGCGCGATCCCCCACAGCGCGAACGACCAGCCGAAGACGCGGGCGAGCAGCGGCCCGACGCCGTCCCCCTGGCCGAGGAAGAGCAAGGGGAAGGCATAGAGCAGGTTGAACGTCGCCGCCTTGCCGAGGAAGTGGACCGGGAGCGTCGTGTAGCCACGCGAACGCAGCAGCGGAACCAGACCCCACATGAGCAGGTCGCGCAGCGGGAGCAGGACCGCTACCCACCACGGGATCACGTCGCGCAGCGCGAGCGCGACCACGACGGCCAGGATGTAGAGGCGGTCGGCGACCGGGTCCAACAGCTGGCCGAGCCGGGAGTGCTGGCCGAGCCGACGGGCGAGGTAGCCGTCGAGGTAGTCGGTGGCGCCGGAGAGGACGAGGACACCGAGCGCGGCGAGGTCGAGCCGCTCGTCGAGCACGAGCCAGAGGAAGACGGGGATCAGCAGGAGGCGTAGCAGGCTGACCGCGTTGGGCAGTGTCACGACCCGGTCGGCTCCGGGTGACGACGTGGGCGCGTCGGCGGCGGCCGCGCGGGTCTCGTCCGCCGTCTCGCTGCTCATCTCCTCCGCCTTCTCGCCCGCCAGCTCACCCGTCACACGTCCACGATAGACAGGCCGCGCCCCGTCCTCGGAATCCGAAATCGCGTGCCGCGCCGTCGGAAGGCTCAGCCCGCCGTGCCGTCGGCCCGTTCGCGCGGCTCGTCGGCGTGGGCCGCGTCCCGGATCTCGCCGACCAGCTCCTCGATGACGTCCTCGAGAGTCGCCACGCCGAGCGTCGTTCCCTCGGCGTCGACGACGCGCGCCATGTGGGCGCCACGCCGCTGCAGGGTCTCGAGCGCCTCGTGAAGCAGGTCGTCGGAGGCGACCGGCGCGAACGGCCTGATCCACTTGTCCTCGACCGGTCGCTGTCGGCGTACCTCGTCCGGCTCGAGGACGTCCTTGATGTGCAGGTAGCCCAGGAGGTCGCCGTCGTCGCCGACGACCGGGAAGCGGCTGAAGCCGGTCGCGGCACACACGGCCTCGACGTCGGCACCGGACGCACCACGGGGCACGGTCGTCAGGCGGTCGACGGGGAGCACGACCTCGGCGACACGCTTCTCGGTGAAGCCGAGCGCACCGGCGAGCCGGTCGTACTCGTCCTCCTGGAGGAGCCCCTCTCCGCGCGACTCCTCGACGAGCGCCGCCACCTCCTCACGCGTGTAGGTCGAGCTCACCTCCGCCTTCGGCTCGACGCGCAGCAGACGCAGGCTCCCGACGGCGATCGCGTTGAGGACCGCGATGAGCGGCCGCAGCACGGTGACGAGGGCATACATGATCGGGGCGAGCAGGAGGACGGCCCGATGGGGCGCGGCGAGGGTGAGGTTCTTGGGCACCATCTCCCCCAGCACGACGTGCAGGAAGGCGACGAGTGCCAGCGCGACGATGAACGCGACCGGGTGACGCGCGCCCTCCGGCAGGTGTACGGCGTGGAAGAGCGGCTCGAACAGATGAGCCACCGCCGGCTCGGCGACGGCACCCAACAGCACCGAGCAGACGGTGACGCCGAGCTGGATGCCCGCGATCATCGAGGAGACGTGCTCCATCGCGTGCAGCGCGGTGCGGGCGAGCCGGGAGCCGCTCTGCGCGGCCGGCTCGATCTGGCTGCGCCGCGAGGAGACCAGCGCGAACTCGGTCGCCACGAAGAACGCGTTGAGGAGCAGCAGCACGACGGCGAGGATCAGGGAGACGGGCGTGCTCACGCTTCGTCACCACCCTCCGGTTCCGACGGGGCCGCGTCGACGACCCTGAGCGAGAGGCGGTCGATCCGCCGCCCGTCCATCTGGTCCACGGTCAGGAACGCGAGGCGTTCGCGCGGCTCGTCCGGATCCGTCAGGTCGGGGACCGCCACCTCCGCCACGTCGCCGCGGGCCGGGATCCGGCCGAGCACCCGCAGGACCAGCCCGGCGACAGTGTCGTAGTCCTCGCCCTCGGGCAGCGCCACGCCGGTGACGTCCTCGACCTCGTCGGGGCGCAGCAGGCCCGAGAGGGACCAGCTGCCGTCGCGTCGCTTCCGTGCCCGCGCAGAGAGCGGGTCGTGCTCGTCGGCGATGTCGCCGACGATCTCCTCGATCACGTCCTCGAGGGTGACGATGCCCGCCTGGCCGCCGTACTCGTCCAGGACGACCGCCATCTGGAAGCCCTCCGCCCGCAGCAGCTCCATGAGCGGATCCAGACGGAGCGAGTCCGGCACGACGACGGGCTTCGCCATCAGGTGCTTCACCTTCACCGTCGCGCGCTCGTGGAGTGGCAGCGCGACGGCGTTCTTGATGTGCACCGTGCCGACGACGCCGTCGTGGTCATCGAGGACCGGGAAGCGGGAGTGGCCGGTCCGACGGGCAAGAGCGAGGAGCGCCTCCGCGCGGTCGTTCTCCTCCAGGCTGTGCACCCGCACCCGCGGTGTCATGATCTCCCCCGCGGTCCGGGTGCCGAACTCCACCGACTTCTCCATCAGCTCGGCGGTGTCGGCGTCGAGGGTGCCCTCGTCGGCGCTGCGCTGGATCAGGGAGGCGAGCTCGGTCGAGCTCCGCGCGGAGCGCAGCTCCTCCTGGGGCTCGATCCCCAGCCGGCGTACGAGCGCGTTCGCCGTGCCGTTCAGGAGCCGGATCGGCAGCCGGTTCACCGAGGTGAACCCGCGCAGGAATCCCTGCGTCGCGCGCGCCGTCCCGAGGGGCAGGGACAGCGCGATGTTCTTCGGCACGAGCTCGCCGTACAGCATCGTGAGCACCGAGGAGAGGACGAGCGCGACGGTGACCGCCGTCGGCTCGACGGCCCCCTGAGGGAGCCCGAGCGACCGCAGCGGGTCGTGGAGGAGTGTGCCGATCGCCGGCTCGGCCAGCCAGCCGATGCCGAGGTTGGTGATCGTGATGCCCAGCTGGGCTCCGGAGAGATGGGTGGAGAGCCGTTGCAGTGCCCGGCGTACGCCGGCGGCCTGCACGTCCCCCTCGTCGGCGGCACGGTCCACGCCCGCGCGGTCCACGGTCACCAGCGCGAACTCGGCGGCGACGAAGATGCCGCAGGCCAGCACGAGTGCGACCGCCGCGAGCAGGAGCAGGACGGAGGTCACCACGCGCGGCTCGCTCCGGCTCGAGCGGCGCAGCCGCAGGTGGTCGTTCGGGGCGGGTGGCTACTTTGAGAGCCGTCCATCGGGTGCTCGTTCGTCCTTCTGTTCGGGCGGGTCGGGCGAGGGCGGATGCCCCCACTCTAACGGCCGCGGCGCCTGGCGGGTTCCGGCTCGGGGCCCGCCTCGGCGTCGTCGGCGGTGAACGGACGCCCGCCGCCGAAGGAGTCGCTCACCGCACGATCGTCGAGGATGCGGTACGGCGCCGCGCTGCCCGCCACCCGGGTGGTGAGCTCCTCGACCGGGACGTGCTGGCCCGCCACCACCACCAGGTTGCCCTGCCGGCGGCCACGCAGTGTCGCCGGCTCCGCCGTCAGCATGACCTGCGGGAACACCGTGCGGATGCCGGCGATCACCCGCCGGGCATGGGCGAACGGCGCCCGGTCGACCAGGTTCGCCGCCAGCCGGCCGCCGGTTGCCAGGACCCGAGCAGCGTCGGCGAACGCCTCCGCTGTCACGAGATCGGCCGGGACCCGGCCATCGGCGAACGCATCGAGCACGACCATGTCGGCCGCGCCGTCATGCAGGCCCGAGAGGCCGGTCCGGCCGTCCACCGGACGCACCCGGATGCCGCTGCGGGGAGGCAACAGGAGCTCGGCGCGGACCAGGGCGGTCTGCGCCTCGTCCGGCTCGAGCACGACCTGCCACGACCGAGGTCGCCGTGCGGCGACGTACCGCGGCAGGGTCAGTGCCGCTCCCCCGACATGGACGACGCGCAGCGGCTGCCCTCCCGGGGCCTGGACGTCGACGACGTCACCGAGGCGGCGTACGTAGTCGAAGACCAGCCGGGTCGGGTCGACGAGGTCGACATGGGACTGCTCCATCCCGTCCATCCGCAGGATGAAGCTTCCGGGCCGGTCCGCTGGAAGGATCTCGCTCCTGCGCTCGGTCGCCTGCTCACCCACCTGTCGAGCATCCCATCCGCGCACGTCCCGGGGCCGGACGGTCCGCCCGGCCCCGCGTCCATCCTGTCGGTCGAGGGTCAGATGAGCATCACCTGACCGCGCGCCCGTAGCGAACGACGACCTGGGTGACGGGCCCGCCGGTCTTCTTGAAACCGTTGCTCGCCGCGACGACCGCCCGGTACTGCATCCGCTTGACCGGGATGCGCAGCGTCCACGTGCTCCACTTGTTGGTGCGCACGACCTTCGCCTTCTTCCACGCGCAGTTCGTGCAGGAACGCTTCTGGATGGTGACGAGACGCTTCTTGTACGCCGGGCTGACCTTGCCCGTGATCGTCTTCGCCTTCGGGTGGACCGCCGGCCGGGTCAGCTTCCGGTGGACGCTGATCGGGTGAGCCGAGGTCCTCAGCGGGTCTCCGGACGTGGGGACCACTCGGACGTAGTACTGCGTGTACTTCGCCGGCTTGACGCTGAACGCGAAGCTCGCCGGGGTCGTCTTGGACGCCACCTTCCCCCACGAACCGTGGTACGGCTTCGCATACAGGTAGACCTTCCCGCTGCTGACCGGCGAGGTGCCACTGACCTTCAACGTCTGGCCGTAGGTCACGGTGTTGGCGCTGTAGCGCACGCCACCGGAGTCGGCCGCCGAGGCGGGCGAACCGGTCGCGGCGAGTGCGCCGCCGGCGGCGACCACGGTAGCGGTCAACGTGCCGGCGGCGATGCGGACGAGCTTGTTCACGAGCAGGCTCCTGTTCGGGTCGGGTGACACGGGCGATCCGTGTCGTGAGGACGAACCGCCCGGCGGCATCCCGAGTGCCCCTCGCGACGGTTCGTGAGTGCCATGCCCGCTCGACCGGGGGCGAAACCCGAGCCGTGAGAATGTCCAGACCAGGCACGCGCCGCGGCAGGGACCGCCTCCGACCGCCTGTGAAGATCACCGTCGACGACGAAGAAGTAGTCGATCTCGTCGGGCTCGTAGGTCACCCGTTCGCTCCCCGTGGTCGAGAGCCAGACAACCCACGTGCCGTTGCGTCGCACGCCGGCCGTCTTCACCTGGATCCGGTCGATGCTGTCTCCGGCGACCGCAGCTGTTGATCCGTCCAGCGTCGCTGTCACGTGAAGTGGCTGTGGTCCAGGCCAAGGCCGTCTGCGCGGCGCCGCACCGATCGCATCGCAGCAGCAGAGGTCGCGGTGAGCCCGAGAGCTCTGAGGACACCGCGCCATGAGTGAGGCTCCGCGACGGCCGAGGCAAGAGCGCCATCCGAGTAGCGCCGAGACGGCGACACACGCACGTCACGTCATGCGCCGTATTGCCGCGCTCACGCGGCGACCATTCACACGGTCGGGCTGACAGGATTTGAACCTGCGACCCCTAGACCCCCAGTCTAGTGCGCTACCAAACTGCGCCACAGCCCGATGCTTCAGCCACACGCCCGCTGAAGCAAGACGCAGCCTAGCGTAGGAGTTCTGGCCCCCCACAATCGGGATGGCAGCGAGGCCCGAGCCGAGTCCGGCGCCGCGCGATCACCACCAAGTCCGCCGGGCCCGGCACTCCGTCGAGGCCCATATGCCGGCGTCCCTGGGCTGCGCACAGGTCAGGGACGGCGGCTCACGACCGGCCACCTCAGGCGGTCGCAGCGGCGATCTCGCCCTCCGGCGGCGGCTGGACGCCGACGAGCCGGTCACGCAGGGACACCAACTCGTCGATCGCGCCGATGAACCGCATGGTGCTGTCGCCGGCCGCGACGTCGCCGAAGTAGTGATGCCGCATCGCGGCGCGCGCGATCCGGTGCTCGTCGTGGTCGAGGCGGGCCGCCACCAGCTGGGCGAGTGTGGCCAGGTTGGTGGAGTCCACCACGTCGGCGCAGCGGCTCACGGGCACCTCCGTGCGCAGCCGCTCGCCGTCGTGGTGACGATCGGTGACGAAGATCGGCTTGTCGGTCTGGAGGTAGAGCCAGTCCAGGCCGACGGAGGAGACGTCGGTGATCATCGCGTCGCAGCTGGGGATGACCGCCAGGATGTCGCCCTGGGTGACTGCGACGTGACCGCCCTCCGGGTCACGGCGCGCCGCGTCCTCCACCAGGGCGAGGATCCGGCGGTGTCCCTCGGCGATCGCCGGCGTCGTACTCGTGCTGACCTTAGGGTGCGGCTTGTAGACCAGGCGTACGTCGGGCACGGTCAGGACCGCCTCGGCGATCTTTGGGCCGAAGACGTCGACCGAGGTGTAGTCGTTGTAGGCCGCGTCGCCCTCCCAGGTCGGCGCGTAGAGGACCGTACGCCGGTCGCTGGCAGGCAGCAGCGGCGTCGGCCGCAGGTCGAGCTGGGGGCGACCGATCCGGACCAGCTTCGACGGGTCGAGCTCCATCAGCCCGGCGAGATGACGCTGGACCGCGGCCTCGCCCGCGACGAACACGCGGTCGTAGGCCTTGGCGTTGTTGCTGACCATGCTCTGCTTGTCGCTCTCACCGTGGTTGATGTGCACGTGGAGCATCCGGCCGTCGAGCAACGACTGGAAGTTGCGCATGCCGTTGTTGCAGTAGACGACGACCTTCGCATCCAGGAAGTCGTAGAGCGAGACCAGCTCGGCGAAGGCGGGCGCGACGTAGACGGGCAGGGCGGTGCGATGGCGCACGATCGTCGCGGTGGCGGGCTCACGGGTCACGATGCCGACCGGGTGGCTCTCGTCGAGGAGCTCGAGCACGGGCAGCCACTGGAGCAGCTGGTAGACGCGGGTGGGATCGTCCGCGAAGTAGGCGATGACGTGGGGCTTCTGCACGACCGGATTCTAGGGCCGAGGACCCCTCCGGACACCATCGGCCAGAGGTCCCGGGGCCACCCCCCAAGGGCCCCTCGGAGACCCCGTCGCGCAGGCCCGCGTGGCTCAGCGCTTGCGCTTCTCCCGCACCCGCTGCTGCAGCACGATCGGGGTGCCGACGAAGCCGAACTGCTCGCGCAGGCGCCGCTCGATGAACCGCTCGTACGACGCGTCGAGCCTGCCCGAGGTGAACAGGATGAACGTCGGGGGCGCCGTGCTCGGCTGGGTCCCGAAGAGGATCTTCGGCTGCTTCCCACCACGCACGGGGTGGGGGTGCTCGGCGACGAGACGGCCGAGGAAGGTGTTGAGGGCGCCGGTGCCGATGCGCGTCTCCCAGCCCTCGAGGGCGCGGTCGAGCGCGGGCACGAGACGGTCGACGTGCCAGCCGGTGCGGGCGGTGATGTTGATCCGGGGCGCCCACTGGACCTGGACGAGCTCACGCTCGATCTCCCGGTCGAGCTGCCAGCGGCGCTCCTCGTCGACGAGGTCCCACTTGTTGAACGCGATGACGAGCGCACGCCCGGCCTCACGCACGGTCTGGAGGATGCGGATGTCCTGCTCGGAGATCGGCTGCCCGCCGTCGAGGACCAGGACGGCGACCTCGGCACGGTCGATCGCGGTGGAGGTCCGCAGCGAGGCGTAGTACTCGTGACCAGACGCCTCCTTGACCCGCTTGCGGATCCCGGCGGTGTCGATGAAGCGCCAGGGACGACCGCCCAGCACGATCAGCTCGTCGACCGGGTCGACGGTCGTGCCGGCGACGTTGTCGACGACGACACGCTCGGCGCCGGCGAGCTTGTTGAGCAGGGAGGACTTCCCGACGTTGGGCTTGCCGACGAGTGCGATCCGCCGCGGGCCGCCGACCTCCTCGCCCTCGGTGAACGCCGGCGTCTCAGGCAGCGCCGCGAGGACCGCGTCGAGCAGGTCGCCGGAGCCGCGGCCATGCAGGGCCGACACCGGGAACGGCTCACCGAGGCCGAGGTTCCACAGGCCGTAGGCCTCCGCCTCGGCGCGCTCGTCGTCGACCTTGTTGGCGGCGAGGACGACCGGCTTGCCAGCCCTGCGCAGGATCTTCACCACGCCCTCGTCGGCGTCGGTGATGCCGACCTTCGCGTCGACCACGAACAGGACCGCGTCGGCCAGCGAGACCGCGATCTCGGCCTGCGCCGCGATCCGCTCCGCGAGGCCGCGCGCATCGGGGTCCCAGCCGCCGGTGTCGACGAGGGTGAACGCCCGGCCGCTCCACTCGGCGTCGTACGACACCCGGTCACGGGTCACGCCGGGGACGTCCTGGACGACCGCCTCACGGCGACCGAGGATGCGGTTGACGAGCGTGGACTTGCCGACGTTGGGACGCCCGACGACGGCCAGGACGGGGACGGGCCCGGTCGGCGCGCTGTCGTCACCGTCCGGCGACAGGCCGATGCTCTCGAGCTCGTGCTCGTTCACTCGTTCTCCTCGATGGGTTCGGGAAGCGGCCCGGGCAGCGAACGCCCGGTCAACGCCTTCGCACGGTCCAGATGGACCTGCATGTGCTCCTGCAACAACTTCGAGACCTGCTCGACTTGTTCCCGGCGCCGCGGCCACGGCACCGCGTCGACCCGGAAGGGCTCGCCGTACACGATGTCGATGCGGCCGCCCTTGTGCGGCAGCGACGAGGCGCCGCCGCCCGGCTCGCGAGTGCCGAACATGATCACCGGGACGACGGGCGCGCCCGAGGCGAGGGCGAAGTACGCCGCCCCGTGGTGCCAGCGGTGGAGCTCGCCGCTCCCCCGCGCGCCCTCGGGATAAATCCCCATGACGCGCCCCTGGCGCAGGACGTGGAGCGCGATCTTGACCGCGCTCGGATCGCTGAACGTGCGGTGCAGCGGGATCTGGCCGACGAGCAGCAGGAACCGCCCGAGGAAGCCGTGCTCGAACATCTCCGACTTCGTCAGCGCGTGCACGGGCCGCGGCGAGTAGATCGCGAGCAGCGGGCCGTCCATGATGCCGACGTGGTTGGACGCCATGATGACGGGCCCCGTCGCGGGCACGTTCTCCGTGCCGTGCAGCCGGACGTCGTACCGCCGCCGGATCCCCCAGCGTCCGAACCAGCGGAACCGGTAGAGCATCCACCGGACCGGGTGGGCGACCTCGTCGGAGCGCGGCAGCTCCCGCCGAGCCCGGTCGGAGATCCCGGTCGTCACGGAGTCCTCGCCGTCGCCTTCGCGTCCTCCACCAGGGCGACCACCTGGTCGACGACCTCCTCGAGGGTGTACGGCGTGGTGTCGAGATGCACCGCGCCGTCGGCCTGCACCAGCGGCGAGGTGGTGCGGCTCGCGTCGATCCGGTCACGCGCCTCGAGGGACGCCTGCACCCGGGCAGCGTCGCTGCCGCCCTCCTCGAGCGCCCGACGCGCCGCGCGGGCGGCCGGGTCGGCGGTGACGTAGAGCTTCACCTGGGCCTGCGGCCAGACCACCGAGCCGATGTCGCGGCCCTCGACGACGATCCCCGGCCCATCGAGCGCGTCCTGGATCGTCGCGCGCTGCAGCTCGAGCATCCGCGCCCGCACCTCGGGCACGGCGCTCACCGGGGAGACGTTGGCGTTGACGAGGTCGCTGCGGATCTCGGTCGACACGTCGACGCCGTCGAGCGTGATCGTGGGCGCCTGCGGGTCGGTGCCGGAGACGATGACCGGCTCGTGGGCGCGGGCCGCGACCGCCGAGGCGTCATGGACGTCGACCGCATGCTCGAGCATCCACCAGGTCATCGCGCGGTACATCGCACCGGTGTCGAGGTAGCGCAGGGAGAGCCGGGCCGCGACACCCCGGGACGTGCTGGACTTGCCGGAGCCGGAGGTCCCGTCGATGGCGACGACGACAGCGGACGAGGGGTTCTGGGCGCTGCTCACGAGGCGGCAGCCTACCGGTGAGTGACCCAGCCTCTCGATTCCAGCGAGGTGAGCAGCCGCTCGGCACCGTCCTCGGCGACGAGCAGCTCGACGAGGCCGACGGGCCGGCCGGGGTCGTGGTCGATGTGGACGTCCTCGATGTTGACGCCGCTCTCCCCCGCGTCGGCGAAGAGGCGTGCCAGCTCGCCCGGGTGGTCGGGCACGGAGACGAACACGCTCGCGCCGGGTGTCTGCGGGCCGCCGTGCTTGCCGGGGATGGCCTGCGTGCCGGCGACGCCCTCGGCGAGCACGGCCCGGAGCGCCTCGCCGTCGCCGCCGGAGACCGCCTCGATCAGCGTCTCGAGCTGGGCGCGCACTTCGGTCAGCAGCTCGGTGACCGCCCGCGCGTTGCCCGCGACGATCTGGCCGTAGAGGGCGGGGTCCCCGGCCGCGACGCGCGTGACGTCCCGGACGCCCTGCCCGCTGAGCGCGAGGTGGTCGGCGGGCGCAGACGTGAGGCGGGCCGCGACCAGCGCCGACATCAGGTGCGGCACGTGCGAGGTGCGCGCGACGGCCCGGTCGTGCGCCTCCGGGTCGAGCCGCAGCGCGACGGCCCCGCACAGCCCGGCGAGCTCCTCGACCAGCGCCACCGCGGCAGGATCGGCGGCCGGGTGCGGCGTCACCGCCCAGGGACGTCCGTCGAAGAGGGACGCCGTGCCCGCCAACGGGCCGGAGCGCTCGCTGCCCGCCATCGGGTGGCCGCCGACGTAGCGCCGCAGCGTCTGCGCCGGCACCGCCGCCGCGACTTCGTCCAGCGGTGCGGACTTCACGCTCCCGACGTCGGTCACCACGGCGTCGTACGCCTCGGTGTCGCGGAGCGCCTGGACGATGACCGCCCCGAGCTGCGCCGGGGGCACGGCGACGACCACGAGCTGCGGTCGGTCGGCCGGCAGGCGCTTGCGGCCGGCGCCGAGGCCGCGCGCCGTCCGGACGTGGCCGGGCGAGGTGTCGCTGAGGACCACCTCCAGTCCCGCCCGGCGGCAGGCCAGACCGACGGAGGTCCCGAGCAGCCCCGTCCCGATGATCTCCACCGGACCGACGAGGGCGGGCTGATCAGGCATGGCGCTCAGGGTATCGGCCGTCCGCTCGCGTCCCTCCGCCGTCTCAGCGGGCCGCAGGGCGACCTCCCGGTCGCCGTCAGAGGCTGGTGCTGTCGAGCAGCTCGCCGAGCTCGTCGTTGGTCAGCTCGCGGTAGTCCCCTGCGGCGATGCCGGCGAGCTTCACCGGGCCGATCTGCGTCCGGGTGAGGCGTCGGACGGGATGCCCGACGTGGTCGAGGAGGCGCCGCACGATGCGGTTGCGGCCCTCGTGGATGACGAGCTCGACGATCGACTTCTGCGCGGACGTCTCCACCGTCCTCGCGCGGGTCACGGTCACCGGCCCGTCCTCGAGCGTGACGCCCTCGAGGAGCTGCTTGAGGATCCGCGGGTAGACCTTGCCGGCCACCTCCGCGACGTAGGTCTTGTCGACCTCGTACGACGGGTGCGCCAGCCGGTGAGCGAAGTCCCCGTCGTTGGTCAGCAGGATGAGGCCCGAGGTGTCGGTGTCGAGCCGGCCGACGTGGAAGAGCCGCTCGGGCCGGTCGGCGACGAGGTCCTGGAGCGTACGACGCCCCTCCGGGTCGCTCATGGTGGATACCACGCCTCGCGGCTTGTTGAGCGCGAGATAGACCTTGCCCGAGATCGGGGGCAGGCGGCGACCCTCCACCCGGATGACGTCGCGCGTGGGGTCGACCTTGGTGCCGAGCCGCGTGACGACCTCCCCGTTGACCTCGACCTGCTCGGCGAGCATGAGCTCCTCGCTGCGGCGCCGGGAGGCGACGCCCGCGAGCGCGAGCAGCTTCTGCAGCCGGATCAGTCCCTCGTCGTCGAGCGGCAGCTCGCGGGTGGGGTCGTCACTCACCGGTGTCCTCCTGGGCTGGTGCCTCCTCGCCGGAGGCGTCGTCGGGGACGGCGGAGGTCTGCCCGGTCGGGCTCGGCGGCGCGGAGGCCACCATCTCGCTCAGCTCGTCCTCCAGATCGTCCATCTCCGGCAGGTACGGCGCCAACTCGGGGAGGTCGTCGAGGGAGGTGACGCCGATCCGCTCGAGGAAGTAGCCGGTCGTGCGGTAGAGGTTGGCGCCGGTCTCGGCGTCCTGCCCGGCCTCCTCGACCAGCCCGCGGGTCAGCAGCGTGCGCATCACGCCGTCGACGTTGACCCCACGGATGGCGGAGACGCGGGCCCGGCTGACCGGCTGCTTGTAGGCCACCACCGCGAGCGTCTCGAGGGCGGCCTGGGTCAGACGCGCCTGCTGGCCCTCGAGCACGAACCCCTCGACGACGGCGGCGTACTCCTCCCGGGTGTAGTAGCGCCAGCCCCCGGCCACGCTCCGCAGCTCGAAGCCCCGGCCCTGCTCGGTGTAGTCCGCGGCGAGGTCCGTCAGCGCCGCCACCACCGCGTCGACCGGGTGCCCGACCGCGCTCGCGAGCGATGCGGGGGCGAGCGGTTCGTCGGCGACCATGAGCACGGCCTCCAGCGCCGGCCGCAGCTCCGCCCGGCGTACGGCGAGGGTCTCCTCCCGCGGCTCGTCGTCCTGCTGCTGCTCAGTCACCTGCTCGCTCATCGCTCTCTCCCTCACCACCGGGGGCGACCGACTGCCCCTCGAACTCGTCCTGGATCAGCTGGTCCACGTCGGTGTCGTCCTCGCCGGTCCAGCGGACGGTCAGCTCGCCCAGCGGCGTCATCTGGTCGAACGCCACCGCGCCCTCCCGGAACAGCTCGAGCAGCGAGAGGAACCGAGCGACCGTGGTGAGCGTGTCGGGTGCGTCACCGCACAGCGCGCGGAAGGTGAGCGTCCCCGACCGGCGGAGCCGGTCGACTACGATCGCCGCCTGCTCCCGCACGCTCACCGTCGGCGCGTGGATGTGGCTCAGTGAGACCTCGGGCGGACCCGGCTTCGGCGCCATCGCCTTCGCGGCGAGCTGGGCGAACTGCTCGAGCCCGATCCCGATGAGGACCTCCGGCAGCAGCGTCGCGAAGCGCGGCTCCATGCCCACGGCGCGCGGATGCCGCAGCCCTTCCCTCGCCAGCCGCTGCTCGAAGACGGCGGCGACCTGCTTGAAGGCCTTGTACTGCAGCAGCCGAGCGAAGAGCAGGTCGCGGGCCTCGAGCAGCGCGAGGTCCTCCTCGTCCTCGACATCGCCCTGTGGCAGCAGCCGGGCGGCCTTGAGGTCGAGCAGCGTGGCCGCCACCAGCAGGAACGACGAGGTCTGCTCGAGGTCCCAGACCTCGCCACCCGCCTTGACGTGGGCGATGAACTCGTCGCACACCGTGGCCAACGAGACCTCGGTGATGTCGAGCTTGTGCTTGGCGATGAGGCTCAGCAGCAGGTCGAAGGGGCCCTCGAAGTTGTCGAGGCGCACGGCGAACCCACCGCCTTCGGCCGCGCCCGTCGACTCAGACGTCACCCTCGGCTCCGTCGCGTCCGGCGAGGCCCCCGTCATCGTCACTCCCCGGCGAGCCGGCGGACCAGCGCGCTCTCCTCACCATGGGTCTCGAGGTCGGCGAGGGCGATCGCGATCGCCTCCCGGACCAGGCGGCCGCGGTCGACGGCGAGGCCGTGGTTGCGCCGCATCGAGAGTCGCGCGTGCTCGAGCTCGAGCAGCTCCTCGGAGGTGATGTAGACCGTCATCTTCTCGTCGTGGCGCACCCGGCCGCTCGAGCGACGGTTGCCGGCCGTCTTCGCCGACTCCGCGGCGTCCTGCGCGGCGCCGGCGCTCGCCGGTGCCTGCGGCACCTCGGGGACCGCACGGACCCGCCGCCTCGGGCGGGCCGAGCCGGTCTCCGCGGCGTCGTCGCCGCCGGGCGCTGCGGTGGGGCGGAAGAGGTCGTCGGCGGCCGGCAGCCTCACGCGTCGTGCTGCCACCGGGCGAGCACCTCCCTCGCCAGCTGGCGGTAGGACTCGGCGCCGGGGCTCGACGAGGCGTACTCGGTGATCGGCTCGCCCGCGACCGTCGAGTCGGAGAACTTCACCGTGCGCCGGATGACGGTGTGGAAGACCGTGTCGCCCCAGGCCTGCACGAGCCGCTCCATCACCTCGCGACTGTGGAGGGTGCGGCCGTCGTACATCGTGCCGAGGACGCCGTCGACCTCGAGGTCGGGGTTGAGCCGCTCCTGGACCTTGTCGATCGTCGTCTTGAGCAGCGCGACCCCGCGCAGCGCGAAGTACTCGCACTCGAGCGGCACGATCACGCCGTCGGAGGCGGTCAGGGCGTTGACCGTCAGCAGACCCAGCGAGGGCTGGCAGTCGATGAGGATGACGTCGTACGACGCCAGCGCGGGCTTGATGACACGCTGGAGCGTCTGTTCGCGCGCGACCTCGTGCACGAGCTGGACCTCGGCGGCGGAGAGGTCGATGTTGGCCGGCAGGAGGTCGACGCCCTCGATCCCCGACTCGACGACGACCTCGTCGAGCGCCACATCGCGCTCCATCAGGAGGTTGTAGATCGTGAGGTCCATCTCGTGGGGATTGAGCCCCAGACCGACCGAGAGCGACCCCTGCGGGTCGAAGTCGACCAGCAGCACCTTCCGGCCGTACTCCGCGAGCGCGGCGCCGAGGTTGATCGTCGTCGTGGTCTTCCCGACCCCGCCCTTCTGGTTGCACATCGCCACGACCCGCGCCGGTCCGTGGTGGGCCACAGGCTTCGGCTCCGGGATCACCGGCATCGGGCGCCCGGTCGGGCCGAGCTCCGGGGCCCGCACCGGGGTGTCGAAGGGCAGGGTCACGTGGTGCTCACTCTCCAGATGAGGGATCGACGACGGGGCTGGGCGGTGGGCGGCGGGTGGGATCTCGGGTGCGGCCGCGCCGCCGGTCCCACCGGACATGTCGGCTCCGTCACTCATTCGCGTCCCCCTCGGCCTCGTTCCGGGACATAAGTCGACACGACGACATGTGGCCCGGCTTCGGGCGACTGTAGAACCGCCCGAAACCGAGCCACAAGGCGGGGGTCGTTTCCCCCAGGCACGGAACGAAATCTGTTGAGGGCATGTGCACGACGGCACGGTTGAGTGCACAGGCCGACCCACGGTTGTGCAGAAGACTGTGGATAGATGCCGACGCGGCAGCGACGAGGGCGACGCGCGTCGGGCGCGGCCTCAGTTCTTCCGGTGAACGAGGTCCTGGTAGTCCGGGTGCTTGTCCAGCCAGCCCTTGATGAACGGGCAGAGCGGGACCACGTCGCGGCGACCGTCCGCACGGACGTCGTCCAGCGCGCCGCGGGCAAGCGCGCTGCCGACACCCTGGCCGGCGTACTCGTCGCCGACCTCGGTGTGGAGGAAGACGATCGCGCTGTCGGTGAGCCCGTAGACCGCGAACCCGGCGACCTTCCCGTCCACGAGAGCCTCGTAGCGGTGGTGTGCCGGGTTGTTCTTCACCTCGATGTCGCTCATGGGGCGAGCCTAGTGGGCGTCACGACCGTGACCCGCCGCGGCAGGCGGTGATGGCCGAAATGCGCGCACATCTCTCGTCCCTGCCATATCGGCGAGCCGCCACACCGGTGCGCCTCACCCCCAGGCGACCGCGTCGTGCGTCGCGACACCAATCTCGAGCCCGGGATAACGCAGTCCCGCGAAGTAGCGGTTGGTGTGCGCGACGATCTGCTCGCCGGTGATCGCGACTCCGTCCCACTCGGTGTCCTCCGTGGTGTGGCAGTCGCTTACCAGCGTCACTGCGTAGCCCGACGCCGCCGCGGTCTGCGCGGCGGTTCGGACGCAGTAGTCGGACTGGGCGCCGACGATGAGCAGGCGGGATGCGCCGATCTCCTGGAGCAGTGCGGCGAACCCGGTGTCGCCGGCGAAGACGTCGCGGTACTCCTTGAACACGCGTGGCTCCCCCCGAGCGGGCACCAGCTCAGGTGGGAGTCGCCACCCCGGCGTGTCCCGTGCCAGTCCGGGCTCTTCGTGCTGGACCCACACGACCGGCACGTCCTCGCTCCGTGCTCGCTCCACGAGCGCGGCAGTCCGTCGTACGACGCCCTCCGCGTCCCAGCAGGTCGCGAGGACGCCGACCTGCAGGTCGACCACGACAAGAACGGTGGCTGCGCCGCCGGACGCCATCACAGCCTCCTCATCGCGACCGCCGCGAGGACGAGCTCGCCGGCCTCATCGGACGCGTCCAGGTCGGCGATCGCCTCGATCACCCAGTCGTGATCGCCGGCCGGGTCGTCGATCGTCTGGGTGATGCGCCGGACCCGTGCGGGCGGCCCGTCGGGGTCGGCGCCGGCAGGCACGTCGGTCGCCGCCTCCCAGGACAGCAGCTTCGGCGAGCGCGCGTCGGCGCCGGTGCCCACGGAGTCGTGCTCGGCGTAGTAGGCCTCCAGCGCCTCGTCCCACGCCGACCGCTTCATGACCACCTCGCGAGGCGGGTCCACCCGGTCCGCCGCCGCTCGCTCGAGGGCCATGAGCGCGTCCAGGTCGTCCCGCGAGACGGCGTCGACCCGCGCCCACATCGCGTTGCGGACCATGACCTCGAACGCCCGCGCCTGCTGCGAGATCGGCCGCGGGTTCGGCGGGGGCTCGTGGTGGCCGATGTAGCTCGTCACCGCATCGGCACGGACGTGGTCGGGGTCGCTCAGCGCCTCCCACTCGTCCAGCAGCGAGGAGTCGGTCTGACGGACCGTCTCGCCCAGCCACTCGACGAGGTCGTCGAGCTCGGGCGTGCGGTGCTGCTCGGGCACGGTGTGGACGAACGTCCGGTAGGCGTCGGTCAGGTAGCGCAGCACCAGCCCCTCCGAGCGGGCAAGGTGGTAGCGGCCTACGACGTCGGTGAACGTCATGCCCTGCTCATACATCTCGCGTACGACGGACTTCGGGTCGAGCGCGTCCTCCGGGAGCCACGGGTGCGACCGCCGGTAGACCTCGTAGAGCGCGCGCAGGCGCTCGGCGAGCGGCTGTGGCCAGGTGATGTCCTCGAGGAGCGCCATCCGCTCGTCGTACTCGATGCCGTCGGCCTTCATCTCCTCGACGGCCTTCCCACGCGCCTCGAACTGCTGCGCCATCAGGATCTGGCGGGGCGCCTCGAGCACGGACTCGACGACCGAGACGATCTCGACGGTGTGCTCGGGAGACTCGGGGTCGAGCGTGTCGAGGGCCGCGAGCGCGAAGTGGGCCAGCGGCTGGTTGAGCGCGAAGTCCGCGGGCAGCTCCTCGGTGAGGACATAGCGGCGGCCGAGCTCGTCCGGCTCGCTCAGGCGGGTCAGGATGCCGGAGCGGACCAGGGAGCGGGCCAGCCGCAGCGCGCGGCGCGCGAGACGGAGCTGCTGGCGGCGCTCCTCGTGGTTGTCGAGCATGAGCCGCCGCATGACCGGGAAGGCGTCCTCGGTGCGCGCGACGACGTTGAGGATCATCGCGTTGTCGACCTTCATCCGCGACCCGAGGGGCTCCGGACGCCCCTCGACCAGCTTGGTGAACGTCGCCTCGGTCCACACGACGGTGCCCTCCGGCGGCTTCTTCAGCTGGGCCTTCGCGTTCTTCTTGCCGGCCGCCCGGCGCTCCTCGGCCTTCGCCTTGGCCTTCTCGTTCTCGATGACGTGCTCGGGCGCCTGCACGACGACGTAGCCGGCGGTGTCGAAGCCGGCGCGCCCCGCGCGGCCGGCGATCTGGAGGAACTCGCGCGTGCGCAGCACCCGCTGACGCCGCCCGTCGAACTTCGCCAGGCCGGTGAAGAGGACCGTCCGGATGGGGACGTTGATGCCGACGCCGAGCGTGTCGGTGCCGCAGATGACGGTCAGGAGGCCCAGCTGCGCCAGCTGCTCGACAAGGCGCCGGTAGCGCGGGAGCATGCCGGCGTGGTGGACGCCGATGCCCTTGCGGAGGAGCTTCGCGAGGGTCTTGCCGAAGCCGGCCGCGAAGCGCACCGACGCCAGCCTTCGCGCGATCTCCTCCTTGCCGTCCGGCCCGCCCGGGCCGATCCAGCCCGCCTTGAGCAGCGAGGTGGCGTGCTCGACCGCCGCGGCCTGGGTGAAGTGGACGACGTAGACGGGTGCCTGGCCGGTGGTGACGAGTTCCTCGAGGGTGTCGGCGAGCGGGGTCATCGCCCAGGTGAAGGTGAGCGGGACGGGGCGTTCCGCCTGGTCGACGAGCGCCGTGGGCCGGCCGTTGCGACGGCTCAGGTCGCGGGCGAGCTCCGTCGTGTCGCCCAGGGTGGCCGACATCAGCAGGAACTGCGCCTGCGGCAGCTCCAGCAGCGGCACCTGCCAGGCCCAGCCGCGGTCCGGCTCGCCGTAGTAGTGGAACTCGTCCATGATGACCAGCCCGACATCGGCGTCCTTGCCCTCGCGCAGCGCGATGTTGGCCAGGACCTCGGCCGTGCAGCAGATGATGGGGGCGTCCGCGTTCACCGCGGCGTCCCCGGTCAGCATGCCGACGTTGTCGGCACCGAACGTCTCGCACAGGTCGAAGAACTTCTCGCTCACCAGCGCCTTGATCGGCGCGGTGTAGAAGCTCACCCGGTCGTCGGCGAGGGCGGCGGCATGAGCCCCCGCGGCGACGAGCGACTTCCCCGACCCGGTCGGGGTCGCGAGGATGACGTTCGCCCCGCCGAGCAGCTCGATGAGGGCCTCGTCCTGGTGCGGATAGAGCTCCAGCCCGCGACCCGCCGCCCAGGTCGAGACCGCGTCGTACACCTCGTCGGGCGAGGACCCGACCGGCGGCACCCAGCCACCGGCGGCGCCCACCGGGCCGGCTGTCACCGTCATCGGGCCCTCGGATGGGCGGTCGCGAAGACCTCACGCAGGTTGTCCACCGTCACCAGGGTATAGATCTGGGTCGTCGTTACCGACGCGTGGCCCAGCAACTCCTGCACGACGCGTACGTCGGCGCCCCCGTCGAGCAGGTGGGTCGCGAAGGAGTGCCGGAGCGTGTGGGGCGAGACGTCACGGGTGACCCCAGCCCGCTCGGCGGCCTTCACGAGCACCGCCCATGCGGACTGCCGGGAGAGCCGGCCGCCTCGCGCGTTGAGGAAGAGCGCGCCGCCGACCGAGCCCTTCGCCGAGCCCTTCGCCGAGCCCTCCGCGAGGAGCCCGGGCCGCGCCCGGGTGAGATACGCCTCGACCGCCTGTTGGGCGTAGGAGCCGACCGGCACGATCCGCTCCTTGCCGCCCTTGCCGTGCAGGAGCACGGTGCCCTCGACGGGGTCGAGGTCGTCCACGTCGAGCCCCACCGCCTCGGAGATCCGCGCACCGGTGCCATAGAGCACCTCGAGCAGCGCGCGGTCGCGGAGCGCGAGCATCGTGCCCGGCGCCCCGGCCGCGTCGAGGATCGCCTCGACGTCGGCCAGCGGGAGCGCCTTCGGGAGCCGCTTGGCCGGCCTGGGCGGCTTCACTCCTCCGGCCGGATCGGTCTGCGCCAGCCCGTCGGCGACGGCGAACTTGTGGAAGCCGCGTACGGCGACCACGGTCCGCGCCGCCGAGGTACTGCTCAGTGGCGGATGTCCGCCGGTCGCCTCCCAGCCGGGATCGCCCTCGCGCAGTCGCACGAGGAACTCCGTGACGGTCGCCTCCGTCACCGCGTCGAGGTCGTCGATGCCGACGGACCCGAGGAACTCGGCGTACCGCCGCAGGTCGCGCCGGTAGGACGCCAGCGTGTTCGCCGCCAGGCCGCGCTCGACCGAGAGGTGGTCGAGGTAGGTCCTGACCGCGCGCCCGATCGAGCTCGTGCCGGTCCCCGTCACCGCTGCAGGATTCACCTAGCCGAGCACGCTCTCCGGCGCCACCGCGGCGATGCCGACGGCGGTGCCCACCGGTGCGTTGGTGAGCTGCCCAGCATGGGTGTTGAGCCCCTTGGCCAGGGCGGCGTCTTCGCGCAGGGCGTGCTGCCAGCCCTTGTTCGCGAGCGCGACCGTGTAGGGCAGGGTGGCGTTGGTGAGCGCGTAGGTCGAGGTGTTCGGGACCGCGCCGGGCATGTTGGCGACGCAGTAGAACGTCGACTCGTGCACCCGGTAGGTCGGGGCGTCGTGCGTCGTGGCGTGCGAGTCCTCGAAGCAGCCGCCCTGGTCGATCGCGATGTCGACGAGCACCGAGCCCGGCTTCATCGCCGCGACGAGGTCGTGGGAGACCAGCTTGGGCGCGGCCGCGCCCGGGATGAGCACCGCGCCGATCACCATGTCGGCCTGCAGGACCTGCTCCTCGAGCACGAGCTTGGAGGAGGCCAGGCCGTGGACCTGGTTGCTGTAGCGCCAGAACGACATCCGCAGCTTGTCCAGGTCGGTGTCGAGCAACGTGACGTCGGCGCCCATGCCCAGGGCGATGTTGGCGGCGTTCTGCCCCGAGACGCCCGCGCCGATGATGACGACCTTGGCATTGGCGACGCCGCCCACGCCACCCATGAGGACCCCGCGGCCGCCCTGCGCCTTCATCAGGTTGTAGGCCCCCACCTGGGGCGCCAGACAGCCGGCCACCTCCGACATCGGGTAGAGCAGCGGCAGCGCCCCGGTCGGCAGCTGGACGGTCTCGTAGGCGATGCCGGTCACCTTCCGGGCCAGGAGCTCCTCGGTCAGCGGCTTGTCGGCGGCCAGGTGAAGGTAGGTGAAGAGCGTGAGCCCGTCGCGGAGCCGGTGGTACTCCTCCGCGACCGGCTCCTTCACCTTGAGCACGAGGTCGGCCGCGCCCCAGGTCTCGTCGGCGTCGGGGATGATCTTCGCGCCGGCGGCGACGTACTCCTCGTCCGGGATCTGCGACCCCGCGCCCGCGCCCTGCTGGACGAACACCTCGTGACCGTGAGACGCGAGCTCGTGTACGCCGATCGGCGTGATGGCCACGCGGTACTCGTGGTTCTTGACTTCCTTGGGTACGCCGATCTTCATCGTGCTCCTCTGGGGTGGTGGATCACCGCGATCTGGTCGTGTACGCCGGGGTACGGCGGTCTCGCGAGTCTATGCCGCCCGTGGCCCGCGGCGACCAGATCCAGCTGAGGGCCCAGCCGTCAGATCCGCTCCCGTCGACGCAGCGCGTCGTACGCCAGGACCGCGACCGCCAGCGGCGCGTCGCGCGCCCTGCCGTCCAGGACCGCGTCGACGAGCTCGTCGACCGGGATCCAGAGGATCTCCATGTCGGCCTCCTCGTGCTCGAGCTCGAAGCCGCCGCGGTCGGTCTCGGTGAGCCCGCGCGCCAGAAAGTAGGAGATGAGCTCCGCCGAGATCCCGGGCGAGGAGTACGCCGTCGCCAGCGGCCGCCAGTCGGACGCGACGTAGGCCGCCTCCTCCTGGAGCTCGCGACGCGCGACGTCGAGCGGGTCCTCGCCGTCGGCGTCGATGAGGCCGGCGGGCAGCTCCACGAACCGGCGCTGCGCGGGATGGCGGTACTGCCGCAGGCAGAGCACCCGTTCCTCGTCATCGATCGCCAGGACCACCGCCGCGCCGGGATGCTCGAGCACCAATCGGCGGAACGGCTCCCCTCCCTCGGGACGGGTGATCCGGTCGGCGCGCAGCGCCATCACCCAGCCGTCACGGTGCAGGTCGGTCGACTCGACCACCGGCCAGCTCTCGTCAGCGTCCCAGTGGCCTTGGGCAGGAGCGATGTCGGACATGTGGCGAGGCTACCGGCGAGCACCACCCGCCGGGACCGGGGTGGCACTCGCCGGCTCCACGCGCCATCACGAGCGGAGCGATAGGGTTCACGCCTCGTCGGCGACGACCTCGGGCGCGACGACCTCCGGCGCGAGGACGTCCTCGGGCTCGCGGCGGAGCTTCGACTCGTCGATCGGGAACCGCTGCTCGCGCTGTCGCGCGATCGCCGCCGCGACCAGGCCCTTGAACAGTGGGTGCGGGCGGGTCGGCCGAGACCGCAGCTCGGGGTGCGCCTGGGTGGCGATGTAGTACGGGTGCACCTCGCGCGGCAGCTCGACGAACTCCACGAGCTCGTTGTCCGGCGAGAGGCCCGAGAAGACCAGCCCGGCCCCCTCGAGCTGCTCGCGGTAGCTGTTGTTGACCTCGTAGCGGTGACGGTGGCGCTCCTGGATGAGCGTCTCGCCGTACACCTCCGCGGCGATCGAGCCCTTCGTCAGCTGAGCCGGGTAGAGCCCGAGCCGCATCGTGCCGCCGAGGTCGCCCGCCCCCTCGACGAACGCGAGCTGCTCGGCCATCGTGGCGATGACCGGCTCCGGCGTGTCCGGGTCGAACTCCGTCGAGTCGGCCTTCTCCAGGCCGAGCACCCGGCGGGAATACTCGATGACCATGCACTGCAGGCCGAGGCAGAGCCCGAGCGTGGGGATGCCGTGCTCGCGCGTGTAGGTGAGCGCCCCGAGCTTGCCCTCGAGCCCGCGGATGCCGAAGCCGCCGGGGACGCAGACCGCGTCGACGTCGTGCAGATTCCTGGCCGCGCCCTCCGGCGTCTCGCAGTCGTCGGACGGGATCCAGCGCAGGTTGACCTTCGCCTCGTTGCCGAAGCCGCCGGCACGCAGCGCCTCGGCCACCGAGAGGTAGGCGTCGGGGAGGTCGATGTACTTCCCGACCAGCGCGACCGTGACCTCCTCCTTCGGGTGGTGCACCCGGCGGAGCAGGTCGTCCCAGAGCGTCCAGTCGACGTCGCGGAACGGCAGGTCGAGCCGGCGTACGACGTAGGCGTCCAGGCCCTCGCGGTGGAGGACCTTGGGGATGTCGTAGATCGAGGGCGCGTCGGCGCAGGTGATGACGGCCTCGTCGTCCACGTCGCACATGAGCGCGATCTTGGCCTTGATCCCCTGAGGCAGGTCGCGGTCGGCCCGGCACACGATCGCGTCGGGCTGGATGCCGATCTGGCGCAGCGCCATCACGGAGTGCTGCGTCGGCTTCGTCTTCAGCTCCTTCGACGGCCCGATGTAGGGCACGAGGGAGACGTGGACGAAGAAGACGTTGTCGCGACCGACACGCTGGCGGACCTGGCGCGCGGCCTCGAGGAACGGCAGCGACTCGATGTCGCCGACGGTCCCGCCGATCTCGGTGATGCAGACGTCCACGTCGGGCCCGTGCATCGCCGTCATCCGGTCGGCGATCTCGTTGGTGATGTGCGGGATGACCTGCACCGTCTCCCCGAGGTAGTCGCCGCGCCGCTCCTTGGCGATCACTTGTGCGTAGACCTGTCCGGTCGTCACGTTGGCGTTGGCCGACAGGTCGGTGTCGAGGAACCGCTCGTAGTGGCCGATGTCCAGATCCGTCTCGGCGCCGTCGTTGGTGACGAAGACCTCACCGTGCTGGAACGGGTTCATCGTCCCGGGGTCGACGTTGAGGTACGGGTCGAGCTTCTGCATGGTCACGCGCAGGCCGCGCGAGCGCAGAAGACGACCGAGACTGGAGGCCGTCAGGCCCTTCCCGAGAGAGGAGGCTACGCCCCCCGTGACAAAGATGTGCTTCGTAGGAGCGCCCGACTTCATGGACCTCAATCCTAGCCCGAATTCGCGATTCCCCCGAAACCGGGCGCGCCGAAGCTGCCGCCGCGCTGGTGCGTCTGACGGGCGAGGGCGAGGACGGTGGCCACACGCCCGATCGTCGTGTCGCTGCCGTCGACCGTTCCGAACGCCGGCTGGCTCTTCTCGTGCCGCAGCACGGCGAGATCCCCGCCGGCCGACGCCGTGTCGCCGGTCACGACGAGCCCGTTGACCGCGCGGCTCAGGCCCGAGACGAACCCGGTGAGCACGGTCTCGTCGACGTGGTCGCCGAGCACGAGCACGGCGAGCGTGCCGGGGCCGTCGTCGTGACCGGTCTTCACCAGCTTGCCGGCGACCAGCGTCTTCGAGGCCGTCACCTGCTCCGCGGTCGAGGACCCCACCCGGACGTGGGCGGCGTACGTCGCACCGATGACCTGCCCGAGCCGCTCGTACGTCGCCAGACCGCTGTCGACCCGGGAGCCGAACTGCTTCGCCAGCTGACGCCCGAGCGTGTCGGCGAAGGTTTTGCGACCGGGGTCGACGGCGGCTGCGCGCAGCTCGACCGACTCCCCCACGACGCCGCCGGCGGCCTTGACCCGGTCCTCGAGCGCCGTGACCGTGGCGGGATCCGCGCCGGGCATGGCCCAGACGGTGATCCGCTGGCCGGAGAGGCGGCCGGCGAGGAGCCCGGGGGCGACCGCCTCCGCGAAGTCCTCTCCACGGGTCGCCTGCGCGCGGACGTCGGCCGGCGCCTGGGAGGGCGCGGACGACGGCTCGGGCTCCGCATGGCCGAGGTCGCTCAGCGGCCCCCCACCGAGCGCGATCCCCACGGCGAGCGCGCCACAGGCCGCCACGACCGCGATCAGGTTGCGCCGGATCATGCGGCACCGCCTGCCGCCTGGCTGCCCGAGGAGTCCGCCAGGTCCGTCAGCGAGTGCCACAGGTCGTGCGCCCACCCCTGGCCCACGTCGGTGGTCGCGATCGCGGCGGCGACGACGATGACGCAGAGGACGAGAGCGAGCAGCAGGTCGCGTCGCTTGACACGGCCGGAGTAGAGGGTCGGAACGCTGGCTGCGTCGACCAGCTCGGGCCCGAGCGCGAGCCGGGTGAGATAGGTGCTGGCGAGCCCGGGACGCTGGTGCTCCAGGAAGTCCGTCAGCGTCGCGCTCACGCCGACGCCCACCACCAGACGCGGGTGGTGGGCATGGACGATCAGCAGCGCGGCGTCCTCAGGCGCGATCGTCGAGACGAAGCGCGACGAGTCGATGCCCATCCGCTCCAAGGCCTGGACCGCGCTCTCCCCGGAGCGCGTTCCCGGGGCGACGACGACGTCGCGGGCGGCGCGCAGCCCCTTGCTCGCCGGGAGCGCCTCGCTGTCGTCGCCGACGACGACCACGTGGGGCTTGAGTCCCTCCTCCAGCACCGTCGCGACCGCCGTACCGACGGCCACGATGACCGGGTGCTGGTCCTTCACGAACGAGCGCAGGCCGCGCAGCTGGGCCGCGGCGTCGGGCGCCGCGACCACGACGATGACGGGTCGGCCCTCGAGCGGGGTGTCGAGCCGCGGCACCCCGGCGCGGTGCAGCAGGACGTCCTGCTCGCGACGGAGCAGCTCGCTGCTGTTGTGGGTGAAGGTCTCGAGCTGCGCGCCCAGGCCCTCGCGGGCCCGTTCCATCTCCTCTCGAATGGTCTCGACGCCGACCTCGCGGCCTTCGGTGAGGCGCTGCTCGCCGTCGTAGATCTGCCCTTCGTGGACGCGCACACGGCGCCCGTCGGCGAGGCAGCTGTAGCCGCCCTCGCCGATCGAGTCGACCATCGCCACGCCGGCCTCGGCCAGCATCTCCGGCCCGCGGTTCGGGTAGCGGCCCGAGACCATCGGCTGGACGTTGACGACGGCCACCACACCGGCGTCGATCATCGCCTGGGCGGTGTTGCGGTCCAGGTCGGTGTGGTCGATGACCGCGACGTCGCCGGAGCGCAATCGAGGCAGCAGGGCCCGCGTCGGACGCTCTGCGCGCAAGGTGCCGCGCACGCCGGGGAGCACGGTGGGGATCTGGCGGGTCGGGAATCTCATGGCCCGTCCATCTTCACATCGGGGCCGGGTCGGGCCCGGGAGCACGGACGCGGTGTGTCGGACACGGCCGGCCCGCTCGCGGACGCCGGCCGGAGCGCCGTCAGGCCTCGTCGCGGGCAGCGCGGGCGACGTCGAGCAGCTCGCGGGCGTGCGCCAGCGCGGTGTCCGACTCGGTCAGGCCGGCAAGCATCCGGGAGAGCTCACGCTCGCGGCCCTCGTCGTCGAGCACGGTGAGGCCGGAGCTGGTGATCGACCCGTCGCTGCTCTTCTCCACCGCCACGTGCGTGTCGGCGTACGCCGCGACCTGAGGCAGGTGGGTCACGACCAGGACCTGGGCCGACCGCGCCAGCCGCGCCAACCGCCGCCCGATCTCGACGGCCGCCGTCCCGCCGACACCGGCGTCGACCTCGTCGAAGACGAAGGTCGGCACGGGGCTCGTGGCCGCGAGCACGACCTCGATCGCCAACATCACTCGGGAGAGCTCCCCGCCGGAGGCGCCCTTCCCGAGCGGACGGGGCTCGGAGCCGGTGTTGGCCGCGAGCAGCAGCTCGACCTCGTCGATCCCGGACGAGCCATAGCGGACCCAGTGCCCCGCCACCTCGATCGGCGCGTGCGGCGACTCCACCGATGCCGGCGCCTGCGCGGCACGCTGTCGCACATCCACGGTGAGCCTCGCGTGCGGCATCGAAAGACCCCCGAGCTCCGCGGTCACGAGCCGGCCGAGCTCGTCGGCCGCGGCCTGACGGGCCTGGGAGAGGCCCGCGGCCTGCTCGGTCAGCGCGGCACGCAGCTGCGCGCGCTCGGCGCGCAGCTGGTCGATCCGGTCGTCGGCCCCGTCGAGCTCGAGCAGCCGGCGGGCAGCGTGCTCCGACCAGGCCAGGACGTCATCGATCGTGTCGCCGTACTTCCTCGTCAGCCCGGTGAGGGCCGCGCGCCGCTCGGACACCGTGGCAAGGCGGGCCGGGTCGGTGTCGATCCCGGTGGCGTAGGACGCGACGTCTGCCGCGACGTCGGAGAGCAGGTAGGTCACCTCGGCGAGCCGGTCGGCGAGCTCACCGGCCTCGCTGTCGTGCTCCCGGACGCCGTCCAGCAAGCGGCGCGCCGCAGCGGCGGCGCCGAGAGCATCCGGACCGCCGTGCTCGGCGGAGAGTGACTCGCGCGCCTGCTCCGCCGCCGTACGCAGCGTGTCGGCGAAGCCGAGCCGGCTCTCCTCCGCGGCGAGGGCCTCGTCCTCACCCGGCTGGGGCGCCACCGCCTCGATCTCGCCCAGGCCGAACCGCAGCAGGTCCGCTTCGCGGGCGCGCTCGTGAAGCGAGCCGCTCACCTCGGCGAGCTCCTGCTCCGTGGCCTGCAGCCGGTCGTACGTCGCGACGTACGCCGCGCGCAGGCGCTGCACCTGCGCGCCACCGAACCGGTCCAGCGCGTCTCGCTGCGCACGCTGCTGGAGGAGCCGGTGCTGGTCGGACTGCCCGTGGACGGCCACCAGCGGGGCGCTGAGCTCGCCGAGGGTCGTGATCGGCACGGACGCACCGCCGACGAACGCCCGTGAGCGGCCTTCTGCGGCGACCGAGCGCGCCAGCAGGACGCGGCCGTCCTCGATCTCACCACCGACCTCCTCCACGCCGCCGGCGAACGACTCCAGACGGCGCGCGTCGACGACTCCCTCGACGCGCGCGCTCTTCTGTCCCTTGCGGACGGCGCCGGCGTCCGCCCGGCCACCGAGCAGCAGCCCGAGAGCGGTCACGATCATCGTCTTGCCTGCCCCGGTCTCGCCGGTGATCACGGTGAGACCCGGGCCGAGCTCGAGGGTCGAGGAGTCGATGACGCCGAGGCCCGAGATCCGGATCTCCTCAAGCACGCGTGCCTCCGCTTCCACGGCGTCGCTCGGCCGCACCGCGCCAACCGCCGACCGGCAGCCCGAACTTGCGCACCAGCCGATCGGTGAACGGCGCCTGGTGGAGGCGGACGAGCCGGACGGGCGACGCACCGCGCGTGACCTCGATGCGGGCGCCCGGCGGCAGGTCGAACGACCGCCGGCCGTCGCACCAGAGCACGCCGAGACCGTCGGTCCGGTCGATCACCTCGACCGCGAGCACCGAGGTGGGCGCGACGACCATCGGCCGGGCGAAGAGCGCATGGGCGCTGATCGGGACCATGAGCAGCGCCTCCACCCCGGGCCACACCACGGGACCGCCCGCGCTGAAGTTGTAGGCCGTCGACCCCGTCGGTGTCGCGCAGACGACGCCGTCGCAGCCCCACCGGGAGAGCGGCCGTCCGTCGATCTCGACGACGACCTCGAGCATCCGCTCGCGCGCCGCCTTCTCGACGCTCGCCTCGTTGACGGCGAAGGTCCGGAACACCTCCTCACCGTCACGGAACACACGCACGTCGAGGGTCAGGCGATCTTCGGCGACGTAACGTCGGTGGACGATCGCCTCGATCGTCGACTCGACGTCGTCATACTCCGCCTCCGCGAGGAAGCCGACATGGCCCAGGTTGACGCCGAGCACCGGCGTCCCGTCGACATGGGTGAGCTCAGCGGCACGCAGGATCGTGCCGTCGCCGCCGATGACCAGGGCGAGCTCGCAGCCGGCGCCCGGGCTCTTCTCCTCCGTGACCAGCTCGATCGGCGGGTCGTACGCCGCCGGCTCGACACCGAGGTCGGTGGCCTCGGTCGCCAGCATCCTGACCACGATCCCGTGGTCGGTGAGCGACTTGGCGCAGGCCATCGCCACCTCCCGCGCCTCGTCGCGGCCGGTGTGGGTGAGCATGAGGACCCGGCGCTCTCCGCGCGGGGCCACCGGGTCGGTGTGGTGGAGTTGTGGCTCGCTCACGGTGCCCAGCCTCTCAGACGTCACCGACGGTGCTGTCGCTGCCGCCCGCCAGGCCGACGGTGTCGATGACCGCGCGCTCGATCTCCTCGGCCGTGACCGTCGCCGGACCCCGCCGGAGCCAGAGGAAGAACTCGACGTTCCCCGACGGCCCGGGCAGCGGGCTGGTCGTCACGGCCCGCGCGCCCCAGCCACGCGCAGCAGCCCCCGCCGCCACGCTGTTGACCGCCTCGGCGCGCAGCGCGGGCTCGCGGACCACGCCGCCCTTGCCGACCCGGTCCTTGCCCACCTCGAACTGCGGCTTCACCATCAGTGCGAGGTCACCGTCCGCGACCGTCACGCCGAGCAGTGCGTCGAGCACGAGCTCGAGAGAGATGAAGGACAGATCGCCCACCACCACGTCGACGGGCTCACCGATGAGGTCGAGGCTCACCTCACGCACGTTCGTGCGGTCATGGACCACGACGCGGGGATCCTGCTGGAGTCGCCAGGCGAGCTGGCCGTAGCCGACGTCGACGGCGACGACCTGTCTCGCGCCATGGCGCAGGAGCACGTCGGTGAACCCACCGGTGGACGCTCCAGCGTCGAGACAGCGTCGTCCGGCGACGCTCAGTCCCAACGGCGCGAAGGCGGCCAGCGCGCCGGCCAGCTTGTGGCCACCGCGGGATACGTAGTCGGGACGCTCAGGATCCTCTCTCACGACGATCGCGACGTCGGTCGTGACACCCGTGGCGGGCTTCGTCGCGACCGCACCCGCGACGGTCACCCTGCGCGCGGCGATGAGCTCACTGGCGTGCTCGCGGGACCGCGCGAGCTTGCGGC
>NZ_JBFPJR010000035.1:0-35285 GCF_040838215.1 Nocardioides eburneus
GAGACGTTGGGCGCCGCGAAGAGGCCGGAGGCCAGGCCGTTGACCAGCAGGATGAGGGCGAAGAGCCAGTAGGGGAAGTTCACCGGGATCACCAGGAAGCCGATGAACGTGACGGCGACGAGCACCATGCCGCCGGCGGCGAACAGCCGCGCGCCGAAGCGGTCGGACAGCACGCCGGAGACCGGACCGGCCACGAGGAAGCCGACCGTCAGCGGGAGCATGTAGATGCCGGCCCACAGCGGCGTGGACTCGTAGGAGTAGCCGTGCAGCGGCAGCCAGATGCCCTGGAGCCAGATGATGAGCATGAACTGCATGCCACCGCGAGCGACGGAGGAGAGCAGGCCGGCGAGGTTGCCGGCCCAGAACGGCCGGATCTTGAACAGGCTCATCGCGAACATCGGGTCCGCGATCTTCGTCTCGATCACGCAGAACGCCACCAGAACGACGGCACCGCCGATCAGCCCGCCCAGCACCCACGGGTTGGTCCAGCCCATCGTGTGGTCGCCGTACGGCTGGATGCCGTAGGTGATGGCCACCAGGATCGCGGTGAGGCCCACCGCGAACGTCAGGTTGCCCGGCAGGTCGAGGCCGCCGTGGCGACGCGCGCCGGTGTCGTGCAACGACTTGTAGGACCAGATGGTGCCGAGGACGCCGATCGGGACCGACACCCAGAACACCAGGCGCCAGTCGACCTCGGAGAGCACACCGCCGACGATCAGCCCGATGAACGAGCCTGCGACGGCGGCGACGTTGTTGATGCCGAGCGCCATGCCGCGCTGCTCGGCGGGGAAGGCGTCGGTCAGGATCGCCGTCGAGTTCGCGAAGAGCATCGAGCCACCGATGCCCTGGATGATGCGCCCGATGATCAACCAGAGCGCTCCGCCCCCGCCCTGCAGCGGGTCCAGGGAGAGGAAGACCGAGGCGAGCGAGAACACGACGAAGCCGAGGTTGTAGATCTTCACCCGGCCGTAGAGGTCGCCGAGGCGCCCGAGCATGACCACGAGGACGGCGGAGACGACCAGGAAGCCCATGATCATCCAGAGCAGGTAGCTCACGTTGCCGGCGCCGAGCGGGTCGACGTGGATCCCCTTGAAGATCGCCGGCAGCGAGATGATCACGATCGAGCTGTTGATCGTCGAGATCAGGATGCCGAGGGTCGTGTTGGAGAGCGCCACCCACTTGTACGACGGGTGGTCGGCCTGGATTCTCTTCTGCTGTCTGCTCGGGGCTTCGGTCACGGAGCGGCACTTTACTTTAGACAGGCTAACTATCGGGACTCCGTCCAGTGTGCTGCCGCGCACACCGCCGACCGACGTCGGGCGCGTGCCGGGACGCCGTCGCACCCCGGGCCGGATGGCCCGTGTGGGCCATGCCTCATCATCCGACCGGGTGATCTTCAGGTTTCTGCAGATCGGGGCGTGATTTCCGCCGGTCGACGGGTTAGAGTTCTTGGTGTTGAGCCGCTGGTGACCCGAGACGCCAGCGGCTCAACTCATTTCGCTGCGCTCATTTTTCAGCGCTCATCTCTCAGCGCACACTTCTCAGGACTCGTCGCTCGCGAAGTCCTCGTTGTGCGTCCCGGGACGCGGCGCCCACGGCAGCTCCTTCGCCGGGCGTACGACGATCAGCCGGTCGCCGCGCGCGAGCTGGCTGACCACGGGGTCGAAGTAGCGGAACACCTTCTCGTCGCGGACCACCGCGATGACCTGGTCGTCGAGGTGCTGGGGCTGCCGACCCACCTCGTTGACGAGCAGCTCGCGCTCGGCCACCTCGAGCCCCTCGCCACGCGTCAGCAGGTCCTCCATGACCTGGCCGAGCGTCGGCGAGAGCGACGAGAGGCCCAGCAGGCGGCCGACCGCGTCGGACGAGGTGATGACCGAGTCGGCGCCCGACTGCTTCATCAGCGGCGCGTTCGCCTGCTCACGGGCCGAGGCGACGATCCAGGCGTCCGGGTTGAGCTGGCGGACGGTGAGGATCGCCAGGACGTTGGAGTCGTCGCGGTCGGTGGTGAGGACGACCTGCTCGGCCGTGCCGACACCGGCCCGGATCAGGACGTCACGCCTGGTCGCGTCGCCCGTCACCACGGCCAGGCCGTCGGCGTGGGCGTCCTGCAGCGCGGTCGTGCTCGGGTCGACGACCACGATCTGCTCGCGGTCCTGCCCGTTCCGGATCAGCGTCTCGACGGCGCTGCGGCCCTTGGTGCCGTAGCCGACGACGACGACGTGGTGGCCCATCTTCTTCCTCCAGCGAGAGACGCGGATCAGCTCGCGGCCACGGCTGGCCAGCACCTCCAGGGTGGTGCCGATCAACAGGACCAGGAAGCCGATGCGGGCGGGGGTGACGACGAACGCGTTGATCACCCGGGAATGCTCCGAGATCGGCGTGACGTCGCCGTAGCCGGTCGTGCTCAGGGTGACCGTCGAGTAGTAGATCGCGTCGATCAGCGTCAGCGGGCGGCCGGGATGGCCGTTGTCCTGATATCCGTCGCGGTCGAGGTAGACCAGCAGCACCGTGCCGATCAGGATGGCGAGGGCCAGGAGCACGCGGCGGCCGAGCTGCCACCACGGGGAGCGCACGCGTTCGGGCAGGGACACCCCGGGCCCGGCGGCATACTCGGGCGACTCGTCGGACACGGGGGGCAATCTAGCGCGCCGCCGCCTATCGTCGGGGACATGGCCTCCGACGCGCAGCCCATCGACCTCCACGACGACTCACGTGCCGCCCTGCGGGTCTCTCTCAACCAGGCGCCACCGCTCGCCGGCCACGATGTCGTCGGCACCGACCTGGCGCTCGCGGAGGCCGTCGTACGCCACGGCTCGGAGGAGGTCCTCGCGTCGCTGACCGCGCTCGGCCGCGAGGCCGGCTCCGCCGAGGCGCGCGAGCACGGCCTGCTCGCCAACCAGAACGAGCCGGTGCTGGCCAACTACGACCGCTATGGCAACCGCGTCGACGAGGTCCGCTTCCACCCGTCCTGGCACTGGCTCATGGAGCGCGCCGTCGGCCACGGGCTCGCCGCCGCGCCCTGGGAGCAGGAGACCGTGCCGCACGACGGCCACGCCCACGTCCGGCGTGCGGCCGGCTTCATCGCCTGGTCGCAGACCGAGCCGGGCCACGGCTGCCCGATCTCGATGACGTACGCCGCCGTTCCGGCGCTCCGAGCCGACGACACGCTCGCCAAGGAGTGGGTCCCGCTGCTGGCCTCGCTGACCTACGACCCCGCGACGCGGCCGGCCGGGGAGAAGCGTGGCGCCCTCGCCGGCATGGGCATGACCGAGAAGCAGGGCGGCTCGGACGTGCGGGCCAACGTGACGCAGGCGCGGCCGACCTCCGTCGACGGTGAGTACACCCTCCACGGCCACAAGTGGTTCACCTCCGCTCCGATGAACGACGTCTTCCTGGTCCTGGCGCAGGCGCCGGGCGGCCTCACCTGCTTCGTCCTCCCCCGGGTCCTTCCGGACGGCTCGCGCAACCGGCTCGACGTCGTACGCCTCAAGGACAAGCTCGGCAACCGCTCCAACGCGAGCTCGGAGCTGGAGTTCGACGGCACGCTCGTCCACCGGCTCGGCGAGGAGGGACGCGGCGTGCGGACCATCATCGAGATGGTCGCCGCCACCCGCCTCGACTGCGTGCTCGGCTCGACCTCGCTGATGCGGAAGGCACTCGCCGAGGCCTCCTGGCACGTCGCCCACCGGTCGGCCTTCGGGGGCCTGCTCGCCGACAAGCCGCTGATGCAGAACGTCATCGCCGACCTCGCGGTCGAGTCCGAGGCGGCGACCGCGCTGGCTATCCGGCTCGCCGCGGCGGTGGACCGTGCCGACGACCCGCGCGAGAGCGCCTTCCGCCGGCTCGCCCTCCCGCTGGCGAAGTTCTGGGTCTGCAAGCGCACGCCCGCGATGGTGGCCGAGGCGCTGGAGTGCCTCGGTGGCAACGGGTACGTCGAGGAGTCCGGCTTGCCGCTGCTCTACCGCGAGGCCCCGCTCAACTCGGTCTGGGAGGGCTCCGGCAACGTCAACGCGCTCGACGTCCTCCGGGCACTCGGGCGAGAGCCGGAGGCCCTCGACGCGTGGATCACCGAGGTCGGGCTCGCCCGCGGCGCCGACGCCCGCCTCGACCGGGCCATCGAGGAGACCCTCGAGCTCCTCGGCACGCTGATGGGCTCCCCCGACGCCCTCGAGGGCTCCGCACGCCGGCTCGCCGGCCGGATGGCCGCCGTGCTCCAAGGGTCGCTGCTGGTCCGCTTCGCGCCTACCGAGGTGGCCGACGTCTTCTGTGCGTCCCGGCTGGCGGGAGGCCACGGCGGCACCTACGGCATGCTCGACCGCGGCGATCTCGCCTCAATCCTCGCGCGAGCCACACCGGCGGTCAGCTGACGCCGCGGGAGACGGTCATCGGCCCGCTCCGCACCGTCTCGGCCCGTCGCATGGTCGGTCGCGGACGTGCCCTCTCCTCGACCAGGGCTCTCGCGCGATACCTTTCGAGCGTGCTCCACGCCGACCGCCCCGTCGCGCTGGTGGTGGACGGCCATCGCCACCACGGTCGCTTCGCCGCGCGGCCGGCCGACGTCAACCCGCTCGACGCGTACGCCGGCCTGCGCCGCGGCCTCGCCTGGCTCCGCCTCAAGCAGTGGATCGGCTGGACGCTCCTGCATCCGGAGCTCTCCTCGTCGTTCATCCTCCAGGACGCCCACTACCTCGCCAGCTCCGAGATCTACGTCCGGGACGCGCAGGGGCTCGTCGAGCACGCCCGCAACGCCCGCGGCGGCTCCCTGCGTCTCCCCCGCGGGCTGTTCCCCAGCTCGCCGCGGATCGGCACGCCGGGCTACGAGATCGGCTACACCTGGGCTGACGAACCGGCCGGCACCCACCGCATCCGGGCGGAGATCGCCGCCACCGCGGAGAAGCCGCGCATCAGCGTCGACCTCAGCCTCGACGGGGCACGCGCATCCGCGCCACTGTCGGTGAGCGCGCCGCTCCCGGGTGGCGCGCTCTACACCCACAAGGCGGTCTTCCCCGCCGCCGGGACCGTCACCGTCGGCGAGCGGGTCCACCGCTTCGACCCCGGCCGGGACCTCGCGATCCTGGACGAGCACCACTCGGCGCTCCCCTACCGGACCCGGTGGCGATGGGGCACGTTCGCGACCCAGGCGTCCGACGCCGCGCCAGGCGGAATCCTCGGTGCCAACCTCGCCGAGCGGCCGACGGTGCCCGGCTTCGAGGACGAGTCCTGCCTGTGGCTCCCGGGACCGGACGGTCCGACCGTCGAGCCGCTCGGCGACCTCACGTTCGAGCCGTCCGCGGACGATCCGCTCGCTCCGTGGCACGTGTCCTCGGCCGACCGGCGACTCGACGTCACGTTCCTCCCGGAGGACCGCAAGTCCGTCAAGCACCAGCTGGTGCTCGCCGAGATCGACTACTGGCAGCTGGTCGGCACCTACACCGGTGTCGTCGCGGGGCGGCCGGTGGCCGGCGTACGCGGGGTGCTGGAATCCACGCGCGCCCGGCTCTAGTCGCCGGCACTGGTTACCGGCCCAATTCGGTCGACCTCTCCGGTCCGTCTTCGGCAGAGTGGCCGACCATGACGAGCAGCGACCTGTGGGACCAGGAGACGGCCGAGCGGTACGACGACCCCGACGACCCGGCGAACAGCACGTCGTCGATCGCCCCGGTCGTGGACATGTTGGCCGGGCTCGCCGGCGACGGGCCCGCGCTCGAGCTCGCGATCGGCACCGGGCGGATCGGCGTACCACTGCGGGCACGCGGCATCCCGGTGACCGGTATCGAGCTGTCCCAGCCGATGGTCGACGTACTCCGTCGGAAGGTCGACGAGACGACCCTGCCCGTGGTGGTCGGCGACATGGCCGCCACCGTCGTCCCCGGCGCCGGGACGTTCACCCTGGCCTACTTGGTCTACAACACGATCGGAAACCTCCGCACCCAGGACGAGCAGGTGGCGTGCTTCGCGAACGCCGCGCACCACCTCGCGCCGGGCGGGCGGTTCGTGGTGGAGGTCGGCGTACCCCCGCTGCGGAGGCTGCCGCCGGGCCAGACCGCGGTCCCGTTCGACGTCTCCGACCGGCATGTCGGCTTCGATACCTTCGACGCGGTCACGCAGCAGGCGGTGTCGCACCACTACTCCCGCGAGCCGGACGGATCTTTCCGCTACGCGCCCCACCACTATCGCTATGTCTGGCCGGCCGAGCTCGATCTGATGGCGCGACTCGCCGGGCTCGCTTTCGAGCGACGGTACGACGGCTGGGGCCGAAGCCCGTTCACCTCCGAGAGCACCAGCCACGTGAGCATCTGGCGCAAGCCGGCCGCCTAGGTGCGAGGTTGTGAGTGCCAGCGAGGGCTATCGGCCTCGCTGGCACTCACGACCTCAGGCCAGCTCGAGACCCGGGTAGAGCGGGTGCTTGTCGAGCAGCTCGGCCGCAGCGGCCTTGGTCTTCTCCGCGACCCCGTCGCCGATGGCGTACGACGCCTTCGACGGCGCGCCGGCGCTGGTCGTCCCCGGGGAGGTGTTGGTGAGGACGTCGACGATGAGCTCGGCCACGCGGTCGAACTCATCGTGCCCGAAGCCGCGGGTCGTCAGCGCGGGGGTGCCGAGACGGACGCCGGAGGTGTACCACGCACCGTTCGGGTCGGCGGGGACCGAGTTGCGGTTGGTGACGACGCCGGAGTCCAGCAGCGCGGACTCCGCCTGGCGGCCGGTGAGGCCGAACGACGACACGTCGAGCAGCACGATGTGGTTGTCGGTGCCGCCGGTGACGAGCTTGGCACCGCGCGAGAGGAAGCCGTCCGCGAGCGACTTCGCGTTGTCGGCGACGTTCTGGGCGTAGGTGGCGAAGGCGGGCTGGCGCGCCTCGGCGAGCGCGACCGCCTTGGCGGCCATTACGTGCGACAGCGGACCACCGAGGACCATCGGGCAGCCGCGGTCGACGCTCGGGGCGTACTCCTCCGTGGCGAGCACCATGCCGCCACGCGGACCGCGCAGGGACTTGTGGGTCGTGGTCGTGACGATGTGGGCGTGCGGGACCGGGTCCTCCTCGCCCGTGAACACCTTGCCCGCGACCAGGCCGGCGAAGTGCGCCATGTCGACCATGAGGGTGGCGCCCACCTCGTCGGCGATCTCGCGCATCTTCGCGAAGTTCACCCGGCGCGGGTAGGCGGAGTAGCCCGCGACGATGACCAGCGGCTTGAACTCCTTGGCCTTCGCGCGCACCGCGTCGTAGTCGAGCAGACCGGTCTCGGGATCGGTGCCGTACTGCTGCTGGTGGAACATCTTGCCGGAGATGTTGGGCCGGAAGCCGTGCGTGAGGTGACCGCCGGCGTCGAGCGACATGCCCAGCAGGCGCTGGTTGCCGAGCTCCGCGCGCAGACTCTCCCAGTCCGCCTCGCTGAGATCGTTGACGCCTCGAGCCCCGAACTTCTCCAGCCACGGCCCCTCGACGCGGTGGGCGAGGATCGACCAGAAGGCGACCAGGTTGGCGTCGATCCCGGAGTGCGGCTGGACATAGGCGTACTCCGCTCCGAACAGCTCACGCGCGTGCTCGGCGGCCAGCGACTCGACGGTGTCGACGTTCTGACACCCGGCATAGAAGCGATGTCCGACGGTGCCCTCGGCGTACTTGTCGCTGAGCCAGCTGCCCATCGTCAGGAGCACGGCGGGCGAGGCGTAGTTCTCGCTCGCGATGAGCTTGAGGCTGGCCCGCTGGTCGACCAGCTCCTGCTTGGTGGCCTCCGCGATCCGGGGCTCCACCGCGGCGATCACCTCCAGGGCCTGGTTGTACGCCGAGCTCGCCAGGGCGGGAATGTTCGTGGCGGAGAGGTCGCTCATGACTGCACAGGGTAGTGAAGCGCGTGCTCGTCCGCCGCATCGTGGTCGTCACACCGAGGAGCGGCCTCCGTACCTCATGGACGTGAACGCGAGGCGGAGCAACCGGCCGACGGCACGGCGGCGCGGGAGCCCCGCAGCGTGACGTCGGCCACATCCGCCCGCGTGCGAGGCAGTATTTGTCCAATATTCGGACCGACGTATCACGATATGAGATCTCGCCTTGCTGGGAGGCCGTCCGCTCCTTGAGACTCCTTGACATGGTCACCGCTGCAACGCACACGCACCTCGTGGTTCGACGCCACGTGGACTTCTGCCGTATGCGCAGCATGATCTGTTGGCCTCGCTGATCGCCGCGCTCAGACCGCAGCTCCGCGACGAGCACGACCCGCCGCCCCGACAGACCATCATCCCGGGCGCCGGAGGCGAGGACTCCCCCACGACATCGCCGTGGCCGTTCCTTCCTCCCCGCGTCTCTCGACCACGAGGAACTCTGACCGATGTCCGACCCGCGCTTCCAGGCACGACGCGCCACCCAGACCGAGATCCCCCGCACCAAGCGAGGCGAGGGCCAGTGGGCGCTGGGCTTCACCGAGCCGCTCAACAAGAACGAGCAGTCCAAGAAGGACGACGACCCGCTGAACGTGCGGGAGCGGATCCTCCACATCTACTCCAAGCGGGGCTTCGACTCGATCGACCCCGCGGACCTGCGCGGCCGGTTCCGCTGGATGGGTCTCTACACCCAGCGCAAGCCCGGCATCGACGGCGGCAAGACCGGCTCCCTCGCCGAGGAGGAGCTGGACGACCGCTACTTCATGATGCGCGTGCGCTCGGACGGCCAGCTGCTCGGCGCGACCCAGCTGCGCACGTTGGGGTCCATCTCGACCGACTTCGCCCGCGGCACCGCCGACATCACCGACCGGCAGAACATCCAGTACCACTGGGTCGAGATCGAGAGCGTCCCCGAGATCTGGGACCGGCTCGCCGCCGCCGGCCTCAACACGCTCGAGGCGTGCGGTGACAGCCCGCGTGGCTTCCTCGGCTCCCCCGTCGCCGGCGTGGCGGCCGACGAGATCCTGGACGGCAGCTCCGCGCTGGCCGAGATCAAGCGCCGCTACATCGGCAACCCGGCGTACTCCAACCTGCCCAGGAAGTTCAAGACCTCGGTCTCCGGGCACCCGTCGCTCGACGGTGCGCCCGAGATCAACGATGTCTCCTTCGTCGGCACGGTCCACCCCGAGCACGGCCCGGGCTTCGACCTGTGGGTCGGCGGCGGGCTCTCCACCAACCCAATGCTCGCGCAGAAGCTCGGCGTCTGGATCCCGCTCGAGGAGGTGCCGGACGTCTGGGAGGGTGTCATCGCGATCTTCCGCGACTACGGCTACCGCCGGCTGCGGTCCCGCGCCCGACTCAAGTTCCTCGTCGCCGACTGGGGCGTGGCGAAGTTCCGCGAGGTCCTGGAGAACGAGTACCTCGGCCGGAAGCTCGTCGACGGCACCTCGCCGGAGCGCGCCGTGCGCAACGGCGACCACATCGGCGCCCACGAGCAGAAGGACGGTCGGTTCTACGTCGGCGCGACGCCCACGGTCGGCCGCGTCAGCGGCACCATGCTGACCGCGCTCGGCGACCTCGTCGAGAAGTACGCCGCGGACGGTGTCCGGCTGACGTCGTACCAGAAGCTCGTGATCCTCGGGGTCGAGGCCGACGCCGTGCCCGACCTGCTGGACGACCTGGAGGTCATCGGTCTCTCGGCGCGCCCGTCCAACTGGCGGCGCTCGACGATGGCCTGCACCGGCATCGAGTTCTGCAAGCTCGCCATCGTCGACACCAAGCAGCGCGCGAGCGATCTCATCGACGAGCTCGAGCGTCGCTTCCCCGACCTCGACACCCCGATCACGGTCAACGTCAACGGCTGCCCGAACTCGTGCGCCCGGATCCAGGTCGCCGACATCGGCCTCAAGGGTCAGCTCGTCCTCGATGACGACGGCAACCAGGTCGAGGGCTTCCAGGTCCACCTCGGCGGCGGCATCGGCCTGACCAACGGCTTCGGCCGCAAGCTGCGGGCCCACAAGGTCACCAGCGCCGGTCTCGACGACTACATCACCGCGGTCGTGGAGAGCTACCTCGACGACCGGACCGAGGACGAGTCGTTCGCCGCCTGGGTCGCGCGCGCCGACGAGGCGCTGCTGCGCGGCGAGAGGGTCGCCGAAGGGGCCACCGCATGAGCGAGCGCAAGCGAGCGACCATTCGATCTCTCATGCGGCCGCGTCCGTACTCTGTCGCCTTCTTGACGGAGGTGGCCGCAAGCGAGCGCAAGCGAGCGACCATTCGATCTCTCATGCGGCCGCGTCCGTACTCTGTCGCCTTCTTGACGGAGGTGGCCGCATGAGCGGCGAGGCGCGCGCCGTCCCGTTCCACTGCCCCTTCTGCGGCGAGGAGGACCTCTGGCCGCACGAGGTCGTCGGCGAGAACGGCGAGGTCTCCTCTCCCCACGGGGCGTGGGAGTGCCGTGCCTGCCTGCGGGCCTTCCAGCTCAAGAGCCTGGGCATCGTCCAGCGGACCGGAGGGAAAGCGCGATGAGCGGTGCACCACTGACAGCGGCCGCGCGCAGCTCGCGCGGCATCCAGACCGACGGACGCACCCCGGAGGAGCTGCGCGAGCTGGTGTCCCACTGGGGCGCGGAGCTCGAGCTGGCGCCGGCCGAGACCATCATCGAGTGGGCGGCCGCGACCTTCGGCGAGCGGTTCTGCATCACCTCCTCCATGGGGGACGCGGTCCTCGCCCACCTCGCGTCCACGGTGGTTCCCGGCGTCGACGTCGTCTTCCTCGACACCGGCTACCACTTCGTCGAGACCATCGGCACCCGCGACGCCGTCGCCGCCACGCTCGACGTCAACCTGCTCACGATCACACCCGTGCAGTCGGTGGCGGAGCAGGATGCGACGTACGGCAAGGACCTCTACCGCACCGACCCCGACCTGTGCTGCAAGCTGCGGAAGGTCCAGCCGCTGGCCGACGCGCTGGAGGGGTACGACGCCTGGGCCACCGGCCTGCGCCGCGCCGAGACCCACAACCGGGTCATCGCGCCGGTGATCGGCTGGGACGCCAAGAAGGGCAAGGTCAAGGTCTCGCCCATCGCCCGCTGGTCCGACGAGCAGGTCGAGCGCTACATCGCCGAGAACGGCGTGCTCGTCAACCCGCTCGTCTACGACGGCTATCCGTCCATCGGCTGCGCGCCTTGCACGCGCCGCGTCGCGCCGGGCGAGGACCCGCGCAGCGGCCGCTGGGCCGGCACCAACAAGACCGAGTGCGGCATCCACACCTGACCCCACTCGCTCCTCCTGACCACACGCTCTGACACGCAACACCCGAAGGGAAGAACAATGGCCGCTCCTGCCCTGGTGGCCCTGGCCCACGGCAGCCGTGACCCCCGGTCCGCCGCCACGGTCACGAAGCTCGTGACCGAGGCCCGTGCCCAGCGCCCCGACCTTCGCATCGAGGCCGCCTTCCTCGAGCTGTCGACGCCGTCGTTCCAGACGGTCGTCGACCGGCTCGTCAAGGCCGGACACGACGAGATCGTCGTCGTACCCCTCCTCCTCACCGACGCGTTCCACGCCAAGGTCGACGTCCCCTCCGTGGTCGCCGCCGCCATGGAGCGCCACCCGGGTCTCAAGATCCAGGCGACGTCGATCCTCGGTCTCGAGGCCTGTTTCCTCCAGGTGCTCGACGAGCGGCTCCGGGCCGCGCTCAAAGCCAACCGCGTCCGCGAGCTCGACGCGCTCGTCCTCGCTGCCGCCGGCTCCAGTGACCCGCTCGCCAACCAGTCCGTCGCGCGGCTGGCCCGCATCTGGGGCGCCCACCACAAGCTGCCGGTCACGGCGGCGTACGCCTCGGCCGCCCCGCCCGCGACCGGCGAGGCCGTCCGCGCCTTCCGGCTGCAGGGACGGCGCCACATCGCGATGGCCTCGCTGTTCCTCGCGCCCGGCTTCCTGCCCGACCGGGCGGCGGAGCTCGCCCTCGAAGCCGGCGCCGTCGCCGTCTCCGAGCCGCTGGGGGCACACCCCGAGGTCGCGCGCACCGTGCTCGCCCGCTATGCCGTCGGCGCGGTGGAGCTCGTCCCCGTCTGATCCCGCTGGCGGATCCGTCGCTCTGGCGGCCGCGTCGTTCGTTCTGCCCGTCGAGTCGTCACCTTGCCCCAGCACAGGTGACGACTCGACGGGCATGACCGACGACTCGGCCCGCCATTTCGCACAACTCGGCCCGTCATTTCGCACAACTCGGCCGTCGTTGGTGACGACTCGGCGTGGCTGGTCAGCCGACGAGGTGGTCCCCGAGGCGCTGAAGCTCGGCCGCGGGGTCCGGGGTGACGCCGCCATGGACCGGCCCCGGCTGGAGCACCGTGCTCCGGGGCGCCTTGAGGAAGCCGAACCTCTGGCTCAGGTTGTGCGCGGCCGCCGCTCCCCCGCGTTCGTCACCGGCGCACACACCCTCGACGAACGCGAGCGTCTCGCAGACCTGCTGGACGTCGAGCTGGGGGAACGCCGCCGCCAGACGCTGCTCGTCGACGCGCCAGGCGACGTCGAGGAAGTCGGCCGCCTGGCAGTAGACGACGACGCCGACGTTGAGGAACTCCTCGCGGTCGACGCGCGGCACACAGCGCAGCACGACGTACTGGTAGGCCAACGGCCTGGTGCCCGTCACGCCGCCCCCTCCGCGCTCGGGAGCCACTGACGCGTCGCGAGACGGGCGCCGAGGAAGGAGACGTACGCCGCGCGGAGCGCCGCGGGCGTGTCCGCGCCGGGGACCGGCTCGAGCCACTCGTCGGGGACGACGGCCACCACGTCACGCAGGACCGACTCGTCCAGCTGCGCGGTGATCTCCTCGTCCGCGGCAGGAAGTCCGCCGGCGTAGGCCTTGAGGACGTGGTCGTCGATGTTCCACGCGAGGTTGGCGAAGCGCGCCGGATCGGTGACACCGCCCTGCCACGCGTGGTGGAAGTAGAGCGCCGCGCCGTGGTCGATGACCCAGAGGTCGCCGTGCCAGAGCAGCAGGTTGGGGTTGCGCCACGAGCGGTCGACGTTGGCGGTGAAGGCGTCGAGCCAGAGGATCTTGGCCCGGTCGTCGGAGCGCAGCGTCACCTCGCCGTCGTAGCCGAAGGCGCCGGGCAGGAAGTCGATCCCGAGGTTGAGTCCGGGGCTGGCGTTGAGCAGGTCCTGGACCTCCTCGTCGGCCTCGTAGCGTGCGATCGCGGGATCGAGGTCGAGCACCACGAGCCGCGGCGTGTGGAGCCCGATGCGGCGGGCGAGCTCACCGACGATCACCTCCGCGACGAGGACCCGGACGCCCTGGCCGGCGCCGCGGAACTTGCAGACGTAGGTGCCGAGATCGTCGGCCTCGACGATCCCGGGCAGGCTGCCGCCTTCACGGAGCGGGGTGACGTAGCGGGTCACCCCGACGCGAGGCAGCTGCTCGACCTCGGACCGCGTGCCGCTCACGAGACCGTGTCCTCGGCCAGCCGCTTCTTCTCCCGCTCAAGATCGAAGTCGGGCGCGGGCCAGTCCAGACCGAGCCCGCTGAGCGTCTCGTGGAGGAGCTTCGCGATCGCGAGGTTGCGATACCACTTCTTGTCGCTGGGCACGATGTGCCACGGCGCGTGCGCGGTATTGGTCCGTTCGAGCGCAATCTCGTACGCCGTCTGGTAGTCGCGCCAGAGCTGCCGCTCGTCGACGTCGCCCGGGTTGTACTTCCAGTACTTGGCCGGGTCGTCCAGCCGGGCGAGGAGACGTTCCTTCTGCTCACGCGCCGAGATGTGGAGCATGCACTTGAGCACCACCGTGCCCTCGTCGACGAGACGCTGCTCGAAGTCGTTGATCGCGGCGTACCGCCGCTCGATCTCGTCCGCCGGGGCCAGGTGCCGGACCCGGCCGATCAGCACGTCCTCGTAGTGGGACCGGTCGAAGACGCCGAGGTAGCCGGCCGCCGGCACCGCCTTCTCGATGCGCCAGAGGAAGTCGTGGGCGAGCTCCTCGTGGGTCGGCGCCTTGAAGGACACGATGTGCACGCCGACCGGGTCGACGAGCCCGACCGTGTGCTTGAGAACGCCGCCCTTGCCGGAGGTGTCCATGCCCTGCAGGACGAGCAGCACCTGACGCGCGTGGTGGGTCCCGCGGCTGGCGAAGAGCTTCGTCTGAAGCTCCAGGAGCTCGTCGCCCAAGGCTGCGAGCCGCTCCTCACCCTTCTCCTTGTCGCCCTTGACCCCCGGCGTGCCTCCTGGGGCGTACGCCGTGAGGTCCACCGGGCCGGGTGGCACCCGCAGCTCGTCGCGAAGGCTCATGGCGCGACCCTATCGATCACGCCCCCGCGCCCACGACCCGCTTCAGGTCCAGGGTGCATCCGACGACCGTCGACACCGTCCCGTCCGGCTGCGGCTCGTCGAACCACGTCCCGCGCGCGAACCCGACCTTGTCCAGCACACGCAGCGAGGCCGCGTTGCGATGATCGGGAGCCGCGAAGCACGTGCGCGCACCGGGATAGCGCGCCTCGACTCCGAGGAGCCAGGTCCAGAGCATCCGAGTGCCGAGACCGCGCCCGACGAACGCGGGCTCGCCGATCGCGTAGTCGACGCCGATCGCCTCCGGGTCCGGCGTGAGCAGGGCGTAGTCCGGATAGTCGCCCACGCGGTAGTCCTGACAGAACCCGACCGACCGGCCGTTGGTCTCGACGACCCACATCGTCGTCGCCGTCTCCCCCGCGATGTCCGCGGCGTACCGGTCGGCGACCCGCTCGGGCGTCGGCGGACCGTCGACGCCGAACCAACGGCGAACGTGCTCCTGGGAGAGCCATCGCACGAGCGACGGCAGGTCGCCCGGCGTCATCGGCCGTAGCGCCACGACCGGCCACGCGTCACCGGTGAACTCCTTGACCTCACCGGTGAGGTCGACGGCGTACGCCGGCCGGCCACCGCCCATCCTGGCGGCAGCCTGCGCCCAGCTCTCACCGTCCTCGGTGAGCCCGAGCGCTCGGTGAGCTCCGTGACGTACGGCGACCGCGGTCGGCACGACGACTGCCCCACCCGTCCTCGTCAGTGCGCGAGACCGCCATGGCGGTCGACGAGCGGCGGCTGGGACGACCACGGAAAGTCGATCCACAGGTCCGTCCGCTTCCACACGTAGTCGGGTCGGATCACCGATCGCGGCTTCTCGTAGACGACGGCCGTCCGTGACTCCGCGACGTGTCCCTCGCAGAACGCGTGCACGATCTCGAGCGTCTTGCCGGTGTCGGCGACGTCGTCGGCGATGAGCACCTTCAGCCCGGTGAGGTCGACGGCGGCAGGCGTCGGGGGCAGCATGATCGGGACCTCCAGGCGCTCGTCGACGCCGGTATAGAACTCGACGTTGACCGCGGACAGGTTCTTCACGTCGAGCGCATAGCCCAGCCCCATCCCGAGGCCGAGGCCGCCGCGGGCGATCGAGAGGATCACGTCGGGTTCGTAGCCGCTGTCCACGACCTGCTGCGCGATCTCCCACACAGCGAGGCCGAACAGCTCATAGGTCAGGATCTCGCGCGGCTGGGTCTCCTCCGACGTCACAAGTCAGAGTCTGGCATGCCGAGCTCGTCCGGAACCTCGGCGAGCTCCTCGCGCACGATCGCGAAGGCGAGGCCGGGCGCGTAGCCCTTCCGGGCGAGCATCCCGACGAGCCGGCGGATCTTCGCCTGCTCGTCGATCCGGCTCATCGAGCGCAGCTTCTTGCGCACGAGCGCGCGGCCCGCCGCCCGCTCGTCCTCGGGGTCGATCTCGTCGAGGGCTTCGCGGGCGATCTCGTCGTCCACGCCCTTGCGGCGCAGCTCCTGGGCGAGGGCACGTCGGGCGAGGCCCTTGCCGGGCTGGCGACTCGCGATCCAGCTGCGCGCGAACGCCTCGTCGTCGACGAGACCGACCTCCTCGAACCGATCGAGCAGCCGGGTCGCGATGTCGTCGGGGACGTTGCGCGTGGCGAGCTTGTCGGCGAGTTCCTTCCGGCTCCGCGCCTGGCCCGTCAGCTGGTCGAGAAGGATCTTGCGCGCCACGGCGTCGTGGTCGGGCTCGGGATCCTCCGCGACCGGCACCTCCGGCGTGTCTCGGCCAGGGTCGGCGCGCTTGCTCCATGCGTCGACGCCGGCCGAGACATCACCCAGCCAGTCGGGCGCCGGCCGGTCGTCGGCCCAGGGATCTGCCTGGGCCTGGCGACGTCGGTCAGAAGTCATCGATCCCGACGGGGTCCGCCGGACCCTCGGCCGGCTGGTCCACGGTCGGGCCGACGCCGAGCTTCTCGAGGATCTTCTTCTCCAGCTCGTTGGCGAGGTCGGGGTTGTCCCGCAGGAAGTTGCGGGCATTCTCCTTGCCCTGCCCGAGCTGGTCGCCCTCGTAGGTGTACCAAGCGCCGGCCTTGCGGACGAGCCCCGCCTCGACGCCCACGTCGATGAGACCGCCCTCGCGGCTGATGCCCTTGCCGTACATGATGTCGAACTCCGCCTGCTTGAACGGCGGGGCCACCTTGTTCTTGACGACCTTGACGCGGGTGCGGTTGCCGACCATGTCCTGGCCGTCCTTGAGCGTCTCGATGCGGCGCACGTCGAGGCGGACCGAGGCGTAGAACTTCAGCGCACGGCCACCGGTCGTGGTCTCGGGCGAGCCGAACATCACGCCGATCTTCTCGCGCAGCTGGTTGATGAAGATCGCGGTCGTCTTGGAGTTGTTGAGTGCGCCGGTCATCTTCCGCAGGGCCTGGCTCATCAGGCGCGCCTGCAGACCGACGTGGCTGTCGCCCATCTCGCCCTCGATCTCGGCACGCGGCACGAGCGCGGCGACCGAGTCGATGACGATCAGGTCGAGCGCGCCCGAGCGGATCAGCATGTCGGCGATCTCGAGAGCCTGCTCACCCGAGTCGGGCTGGGAGACGAGCAGCGCGTCGGTGTCGACGCCGAGCGCCTTGGCATATTCAGGGTCGAGCGCGTGCTCGGCGTCGACGAACGCCACGATGCCACCGGCGCGCTGCGCGCTGGCGACGGCGTGGAGCGCGACGGTCGTCTTGCCCGAGGACTCGGGACCGTAGATCTCCACGACGCGGCCGCGCGGAAGCCCACCCAGACCCAGCGCCACGTCGAGGGCGATCGACCCGGTCGGGATCACCTCGAGGGGGGCACGGGAGTCGTCGCCCAGTCGCATGACCGAGCCCTTGCCGAACTGTCGCTCGATGTTGGCGAGCGCGGCGTCGAGCGCCTTCTCGCGGTCTCCACCAGCCATGATGTTCCTTCCCTGCGGGGCCTTCTTGCCCTGCTTCTGCATCGCTTGTCCTCGTGATCTCGTCATCGTGTGCTGGACGCTAGACGGGACCACCGACAGTTCTGGAGAAGACTCCCCAGGGTCTGTGAACGACGCTGCGATTCGCTCCGCCCAGCAGGTCCCAGCCTAGGCCGAACAGATGTTCGACGGGAAGCTCGCGCCGGGCGTGTCGCGGATCAGACGGGTCTCAGCGGTCGCGGGCCGGGAGACCGAGCGCCCGCCACACCGCTGCCCAGACCTCCTTGGGCGGAACACCGGCGTCGAGCGCCTGCTGCGCGGTGCGTCCCCCGAGGTCAGCCATGACGAACTGGTCGGCCCACGCCCGGTAGTAGCCAGGACCGAGCGCGTGCTCCATCCGGGACCAGAACTCGGTATGTCTCATCGGCGCCTCATCGCCTCCTTGCTAGCACGTCGAGCCACACGTCCCCGCGCAGTCCGTCACTGTGTCCGATCTCCACGACGTCCCAGCCGGCATCCGCCAGCGCCGCCCGCAGCGGCCCCTCGCGCCAGTAGACGAAGAGCCTCGGCGCCGCCACCGTGCCGTGGACCGACCATTCCTCATCGTCGCCCTCCTTGAGCGAGACGTGGAGCGCGCCGCCCGTTCGCGTCACCGCCGCGAGACGCCTCAGGACGACCGGCAGGTCCGCCCGCGCGACGTGGACCAGACAGGCGCTCGCCCACACGGCGTCGTACGGCATGTCCGGCGCGGCCGGGTCGCGCAGGTCGTCGCCCAACGGATCGAGTACGACGGCGGCGTACCCGTCCTGCCGGAGCCGCTCGACGAAACCCGGGGTGACGTCGGTGCGCCGCACGCGCGCGCCGCCCGCCTCCAGCGCCCGGGCGTCCCGGCCGTGGCCGCTGCCGATCTCCAGGACGTGAGCGGCGGGCTGGAGCATCGCAAGGAAGCGGTCGAGCACCGAGCGCAGCGACTCGTCGATCTCGTCGCGGCCGTAGACGCCGGCGGACGCCTCGTAGGCGGCGATGGTCGCGTCCTTGGCGGCCGAGCGCACGTCGTGGAGGTGGTGGACGACGTCGTGCAGGTGGTAGCGGCCGAGGCTCTCGATGGTGAACGCGCTGCCGTTGTCACGCAGGCCGGGGCGGGCCCAGGCGTCGGGGGGCACCGACTCGTAGCGCGCCGCGGCGGCGTCGGCGGCGTCGAGCAGCTCCTCGGTGACCGTGGCGGGATCCTGCTCGCCATAACGGTCCTCGACCGCGGTGGCGTCCTGGTCCCAGTTGGCGAAGACCGGCCCGTCCTCCGTCAGCATCAGCCGCACCCGCTCGGCGAAGCGCCGGTGGACGTCGCGGACGTGACAGGCATACTCCAGGATCGACCAGGTCGTGGGCGCGGGCCGGTCGCGCACCATCGGCGCCGCGAGGAAGCCGGCCCAGGCCGTGGCGTTGTCGCGGATCGTCGGAGCCAGGCGGTCAGCGGTCACGGCGCCGGCGACGTAGCCACACGCGGGACAGGGACGGTCGAGCACCCAGGTCCAGTCCTTGGTGTCGGGCTCGATGGCGGCGGGCGACGTCATGCTCCCATCCTTCCAGGGCGGCAGCGGTCGGCCCAGCGGGATGCGGCCCGGCACCCGTCGAACCAGCGCCACCCGCGGCTCAGGGCAGGAGCAGAAGGTCGAGCCGGCGGCGTACGACGGCCAGGCCGACGAGCCCCATCGCCACCAGGTAGACGACCGAGACCGCGGCGCCCCACGACAACGCTCCGGTGGTGAGCTCGCGACAGAGCACGACACCGCGGTAGAGCGGGGTGCACTCCACGATCCAGCGCAGCCAGGTGGGGAACGCCGTGATCGGGAAGAACGTCGCCGAGAACAGGAACATCGGCAGGGTCGTCAAGGTGACGTACTCGAAGTCCTGCCACGACCGCATCCAGGTCGTGAGCGCCATGCCGGCGGCGCCGAAGGCGAGCCCGATCAGCAGCGCGGCCGGAACGACGAGGAGCGTCCACCAGGAGTCGACCAGGCCCAGGCACAGCATGATCACCACGAACGCGGCGGAGTAGATGCCACCGCGCAGCAGCGACCACGCGAGCTCGCCGCGCGCGACGTCGAGGGTCGTCAGCGGCGTGGCCAGCATCTGGTCGAAGAGCTTGTTGTACTTCAGCTTGAAGAAGAAGTTGAAGGTCGCATCGAGCAGCGCGCCGTTCATCGCCGACGCCGCGACCATCCCGGGCGCGACGAACTCGCGGTAGCCGATCTCAGCGCCGTTGAACCCGAAGCCGTGCACGAGCTTGCCGACCCCGATGCCGATCGAGAAGAGGTAGAAGAGCGGCTCGAGGAAGCCGGTGACGAAGACGTACCACGCCCGGCGGTAGGCCAGCAGGTTGCGGTGGAGGAGCAGCGCGGTCGCCTCGCCCGCCCCGAGCGGCCGCGCGGCCACGGCGCTGCTCAGCGCGGCGGTCGCGATCACTGGACCAGCCTCCGCCGCAGCCGCCGCACCGCCCACATCCCACCGAGTGCGGTCAGCACGGCGAGGTAGACGACGTGGACCGCGGCCCAGCCCCAGTCCATCCGGCCGAGGACGAGCATCCGGGTCAGATCGACGCCCTGCCACAGCGGCGTGATCCGGGCAACCGTCTCCATCACCGGGCCGAGGTTGGCGATCGGGAAGAAGGTGCCGGAGAAGAGCGTCAGCGGGATCATCCCGAGTCGGAAGATCAGGGAGAACGCCGACTCGTCCTCCAGACCGCACGCGAACGCGTAGATCGGGGTCGCGAAGGCGAGCCCGATCAGGAGCTGCACCAGCACCGCGACGAGCGTGCCCCAGACCGACTCGAAGACGCCGAAGGGCGCGAGCACGGCGGTGAAGACCGCGGACACGGTGAGGACCCGGAAGGTCACGAACCCCATGTGGGCCAGGACGAGGTCCTTGACGCCGAGGGGCGTGGCCGTCATCGAGAAGTAGATCTTCTGCCACTTCACCATCCCCATCACGGGATAGGTGACCTCGCCGAAGACGGTGGTCATCGCCTGGCTGGCGACCATGCCCGGCGCGACGTAGGCGAGATAAGACGTGGCACCGTCCAGCCTCGCCGGGTCGCTGGTGACGAAGCCGCCGAGGAGCACGCCCATGGCGAGGATCGTGAAGAACGGCGTCACGAACGACGTGATGACGCTGCCCTTCCAGGTCCGCCTGTAGACGATGACGTGGTAGTCGAGCAGCCGCAGCGCACCGGCCCAGGCGTTCACCGGCGCGGTGGGCTTCGCGACGCTGCCCGCGGTCGTCGTGCTCATCAGTCCACCAGCGTCCGACCGGTCAGGCGCAGGAAGACGTCCTCGAGGGTCGAGCGCCGGACCAGCGTGGCCACCGGGCGGAGCCCGCGGGCGTGGACGGCCTCGAGGACGGCCTCGCCGTCGTCGCTGTAGACCAGCAGCCGGTCGGGCAGGACCTCGATGCGGTCGGCGAGATCCTCCACCTTGGACGCGATCGCCTCGTGCTCGCCGACGCCGAAGCGCAGCTCGGCGACCTCGCGCGTGGAGTGGTCGCGGATCAGCTCGAGGGGCGAGCCCTCCGCCACGACCAGTCCGTGGTCCATGACGACCAGCCGGTCGGTGAGCTGCTCGGCCTCGTCCATGTAGTGAGTGGTCAGGACGAGGGTGACGCCCTGCTGCTTGAGCCGGAAGAGCCGGTCCCAGATGACATGACGGGCCTGGGGGTCGAGACCCGTCGTCGGCTCGTCGAGGATCAGGATCTCGGGCCGGTTGATGAGACTGCGGGCGATGGTCAGCCGCCGCTTCATGCCGCCCGAGAGGTCGTCGACCTTCGCGCGCGCCCTCTCGGTGAGCTGCACGAAGTCGAGCAGCTCGTCGATGCGGCTGCGGACCTCCTTGCGGGGAAGCCCAAAGTAGCGGCCGTAGACATAGAGGTTCTCCCAGACGTTGAGCTCCGTGTCGAGCGTGTCCTCCTGGGGACAGACGCCGATCCGGGCGCGGATCTCGGGCCCGTGGGTCGCCGGGTCGAGGCCGAAGATCCGCAGCCGACCGCCGGTGACCGGGGAGACACAGCAGATCATCCGCATCGTCGACGACTTCCCGGCGCCGTTCGGACCCAGGAAACCGAAGGCCGCACCCGCAGGGATGTCCACGTCGATGCCCCGGACCGCCTCGAAGTCACCGAACGACTTCCGCAGGTCCCGGGCCGAGATCATCGAGTCGGGAGGGTGCACATCGACAGACACTAGAGCCGACCGCCCACACTCTTCACCCGCCTTTCCTAGGACGGCACCCTCAGGCTGGTCTCGTCGACCCGTCCGACGGCCGCTGAGTCCTCGACGGCAGCATGGGTCCCGTGAACGCACACGACCCTCTCGCCGTCGTCGACTGGCCCGTACGCACCGAGCGGCTCGTGCTCCGCCGGGCCGTCCCCGAGGACCTCGCGGCCACATGGCGGTTCCGACAGCTCCCCGAGGTGTACGACTGGCTGGGCGCCGCCACGGCGACGTACGACGCCTATCGTGAGCGCTTCCTGCGGCCCGGCCGGCTCGCGACCAAGCTCGTCGTCGAGCTGGACGAGCACGTCGGCACCGGGGTCATCGGCGACCTCATGGTCCGGGTCGAGGACGCCTGGGCGCAGGAGGAGGTCGTCGAGGAGGCACGCGGCGTCCAGGCCGAGCTCGGGTGGACCTTCGACCCGGCGTACGGCGGCCGTGGACTCGCCACCGAGGCGGTCCGCGCCGTCATCGACCTCTGCTTCGGGCCGCTGCGGCTGCGGCGCGTGCAGGCGAACTGCTTCGCCGACAACGAGCCGTCCTGGCGGCTGATGGACCGGGTCGGGATGCGCCGCGAGGCACACATGGTCCAGGAGTCGCTGCACCGGACGAAGGGCTGGCTCGACGGGTTCTCCTACGCGCTGCTCGCCGAGGAGTGGCCCAGCACGGACGGCTGAGACGCACCCACGATCTCACTGAGAAGTGACTGATTCGCGTCCCACATCGTCGAGAAGTGTGGGGACGCCCGGCAGACTGCCAGGAGGGAACGTCAACAGCAAAGGGGCAGACGTGAGCGGACCGCTCGACGGAAAGGTCGTCGCCGTCACCGGCGCGAACTCGGGGATCGGCGAGGCGATCGCCAAGGAGGCCGCGGCGCAGGGCGCCGCCGTCGTCATCGACTGGGTGGTCGATCCGGCGGCGACCGAGGGAGTCGTGGCCGACATCGAGTCGCGCGGCGGACGGTGCCACGCCGTCCAGGCCGACGTCGCGAAGGTGGCCGACCTGCAGAAGATCGTCGACGCCGCCGTCGCCGCCTTCGGCCGCCTCGACGTGTGGGTCAACAACGCCGGGATCGAGGTCGGCCAGACGCTGACCGACCTCGACGAGGAGAAGTACGACCGCCTGATGGGCATCAACCTCAAGGGCGCCGTCTTCGGCACCCAGGTCGCGGCCGCGCAGATGCGCGCGCAGGGCGACGGCGGGGTCATCGTCAACATCACCTCCACCCACGAGGACTGGCCGATGCCCTCCGATCTGGCCTACTGCGTGTCGAAGGGCGGCATGCGCATGCTCACGCGTACGGCGGGCGTCGAGCTGGGTCCGGACCGCATCCGCGTCGTGGGGGTCGGTCCCGGCGCCATCCTCACGCCGATCAACGCCGACGACGACGCGGCCGCCCAGGCGGCGCTGCGCGCTGCGATCCCGCTCGGCTACGAGGCCGAGCCGGCCGAGATCGCGACCGTCGTCTGCTGGGCAGCGTCGGACGCGGCGAAGTACGTCACCGCCACCACGGTCATGGCCGATGGCGGGCTGATGCAGAAGCCCGGGGCGGTCTGAGCCGATGTCCACCCACGCCCTGCCCATCGAGGACTATGCCCTCATCGGCGACCGGCGCACGGCTGCGCTCGTCGGGACGAACGGCTCCATCGACTGGCTCTGCCTCCCGCGCTTCGACTCCCCCGCCTGCCTGGCGGCCCTGCTCGGCGACGAGGAGAACGGCCACTGGCAGCTGGAGCCGGTCGGCGACTATGACGTGACTCGCCGCTACGTCGGGGACTCGTGTGCGCTGGAGACCACGTTCACGACCGCGCACGGCACCGTCCGCCTCACCGACGTCATGCCGACCCACGACGGCCGCGCCGACGTCGTACGCGTCCTGCGGTGTGACCGGGGTCGTGTCCGCGTCCGGCACGCCTGGCGCGTGCGGCCCGACTACGGACGGATCAAGCCCTGGGTGCGGCGACGCCGGATCGGCGACGACGAGGAGGAGGTCATCTCCGCCATCGCCGGACCGGACCGGCTCGTCCTGCGCGGTCACCGGCTGCCGCACGCGACCGACCACGTGCACGAGGACGAGATCGAGCTGTCCGCCGGCGACGAGCTCACGTTCACCCTCACCTGGCTGCCCTCCCACCAGGAGATCGACGACCTCGAGCACGCGACCGAGCGGCTCGCCGAGACGGTCGCCGAGGAGGAGGCGTGGGCGGCGCGCTGTCCGGCCGACGTACCCCAGCCGGAGGCCGTCAAGCGCTCGCTCCTCACCTTGCGGCTGATGACCGACTGCGACACCGGCGGCATCGTGGCGGCACCCACCACGTCGCTGCCTGAGGACTTCGGCGGCGAGCGGAACTGGGACTACCGCTACTGCTGGCTGCGCGACGCCGCCCTCACCCTCTCCTCGCTCCTGCGCGCGGGGTACGCCGACGAGGCGGACCTGTGGCGCGGCTGGCTGCTGCGGGCGGTGGCCGGCGACCCGGAGGACCTCCAGATCATGTACGCCGTCGACGGCGCCCGCCGGCTGACCGAGTATGAGTTGCCCGAGCTCCCGGGATACGCCGGCTCGCAGCCCGTCCGGGTCGGCAACGGCGCCGTCGACCAGCAGCAGCACGACGTCCTCGGTGAGGTCATGGACGCCCTGGCCCTCCAGCGGCGTACGACGGGCCATGTCGACCCGGACGCCTGGCGTCTCCAGGTGGCGCTGGTGAGCGAGCGCGCCCAGCACTGGCAGGAGCCCGACAACGGTCTGTGGGAGATCCGCGGCGAGCCCCGTCACTTCGTGCACTCGCTCGTCATGGAGTGGGTCGCGTTCGACCGCGCGGTCGCGGCGATCGAGGAGTTCGGCCTCGAGGGTCCCGTCGAGGAGTGGCGGGCGATCCGTGACCGCATCCGCGAGGAGGTCCTCGAGAAGGGGTTCCACCAGGAACGGAACTCGTTCGTCCAGCACTACGACACCGACGAGGTCGACGCCTCCCTCCTGCTCCTGCCCACCGTCGGGTTCATCGCGGGTGACGATCCGCGCATGCTCGGGACCATCGAGGCGGTCGAGAAGGACCTGCTCCACGGTGGCCTGCTGCTGCGCTACCGCACCTCGAGCGGCGTTGACGGGCTGTCGGGGGCCGAGCACCCCTTCCTGGCCTGCTCGTTCTGGTTGGTGGACGCCTATGCGCTCGCCGGGCGCCTCGATGACGCCCGGGCGCTGTTCGACCGGCTGGTCGGGCTGTGCAACGACGTCGGGCTGCTCTCGGAGGAGTACGACCCGGTCGGTCAGCGCATGGTCGGGAACTTCCCGCAGGCGTTCAGCCATCTCGCGCTCGTGCGTGCCGCGCTCACCCTGGCGGAGGCGGAGCGCTCGCGGGACTGAGCCGGCGGGAGTGTCGGTGCCGGGTGCCAAGATGGCCGGGTGAGCGATCCTTCCGCCTCCGACGCGCTGCGCCGCTTCAGCCCGCCCACCCGGGCGTGGTTCGCCGCGGCGTTCGCGGCGCCCACCCCGGCGCAGGCAGGTGCCTGGGAGGCGATCGGAGCCGGGCGGCATGCGCTGGTGGTGGCGCCGACCGGTTCCGGGAAGACGCTCAGTGCCTTCCTCTGGTCGATCGACCGACTGATGAGCGAGCCGGTGCCGGAGAAGGCCCGCCGCTGCCGGGTGCTCTACGTCAGTCCCCTCAAGGCGCTCGGGGTCGACGTCGAGCGCAACCTGCGGGCGCCGCTGACGGGGATCCGCCAGACCGCGGAGCGGCTCGGAGCGGAGGTGCCCGAGCTGCGCGTCGGCGTCCGCTCCGGTGACACGCCCGCGGCGGAGCGACGCCGGTTGACGACGACGCCGCCCGACGTCCTCATCACGACGCCGGAGTCGCTCTTCCTCATGCTGACCAGCCAGGCGCGGGAGTCGCTGCGCGGGGTCGAGACCGTCATCGTCGACGAGATCCATGCCGTCGCCGGCACCAAGCGCGGCGCTCACCTCGCGCTGACGCTCGAGCGGCTCGACGAGCTGCTCGAGCGGCCGGCGCAGCGCATCGGGCTGTCCGCGACGGTGCGTCCGCTCGAGGAGGTGGCCCGCTTCCTCGGCGGCATTGCCCCCGTCGAGATCGTGGCGCCGCCCGCGGCGAAGGAGTGGGACCTCGAGGTCGTCGTCCCCGTCGAGGACATGAGCGAGCCCGGCGAGTACGACGAGGAGTCGGGCGAGCCGGAGCGGCACTCCTCGATCTGGCCTCATGTCGAGGAGCGGGTCGCCGATCTCATCACCGCTCACCGGTCGACCATCGTCTTCGCCAACTCCCGCCGCCTCGCCGAGCGCCTCACCGCGCGCCTCAACGAGATCGCCGCGGACCGCGTCTGGCAGACGCCGGCGTCCGACCAGAGCACGCCCACGCGGCCGCCGGCTCAGCTCATGGCCGAGTCCGGCCAGACCTACGGCGCACCGCTCGTGATCGCGAAGGCCCACCACGGGTCGGTCTCCAAGGAGCAGCGTGCGCTCATCGAGGACGACCTCAAGGCCGGCCGCCTGCCGGCCGTCGTCGCGACGAGCAGCCTCGAGCTCGGCATCGACATGGGTGCGGTCGACCTCGTCGTCCAGATCGAGAGCCCGCCGAGCGTCGCGAGCGCCCTCCAGCGCGTCGGGCGTGCCGGCCACCAGGTCGGCGAGGTCTCTCGCGGCGTCCTCTTCCCCAAGCATCGTGGTGACCTGGCGCAGACCGCCGTGGCGGTCCAGCGCATGCGCGCGGGCCAGATCGAGTCGCTCCACCTCCCGGCCAACCCGCTCGACGTCCTCGCGCAGCAGGTCGTGGCCGCCACGGCGATCGATGCCTGGCACGTCGACGACCTCTACGCCCTGGTGCGACGCGCGGCGCCCTATACCGCTCTCCCCCGCAGCGCCTTCGAGGCGACCCTCGACCTGCTCGCCGGCCGCTACCCCAGCGACGAGTTCGCCGAGCTGCGCCCGCGCATCGTGTGGGACCGCGTGACCGGCATGCTGACGGGCCGACCGGGCGCCCAGCGCCTGGCCGTCACCAGCGGCGGGACGATCCCCGACCGGGGCCTCTTCGGCGTCTACCTCGTCGGGGAGGGCACCGGCCGGCGGGTCGGAGAGCTCGACGAGGAGATGGTCTACGAGTCCCGGGTCGGTGACGTGTTCGCTCTGGGTGCCACCAGCTGGCGGATCGAGGACATCACCCACGACCGCGTGCTCGTCTCGCCGGCCCCGGGAGTCCCCGGCCGCCTGCCGTTCTGGAAGGGCGACAGCCTCGGACGCCCCGCCGAGCTCGGCGAGGCGGTGGGCGCCTACACCCGCGAGCTCGCCGGGCTGCCACGCGCCCGCGCCGAGGCCCGCGCGCGCGAGGCCGGGCTCGACGCGTGGGCCGCCGCCAACCTGGTCGGCTATCTGCGCGAGCAGGTCGACGCCACCCGCGTCCTGCCGAGCGACGTGAGCATCGTGGTCGAGCGCTTCCGCGACGAGCTCGGCGACTGGCGGCTCGTCGTCCACTCCCCCTACGGCACCCCGGTCCACGCGCCCTGGGCGCTGGCGATCAACGCCCGGCTCCGGGAGAGGTACGGCGTGGACGGGCAGGCGGTCGCCTCCGACGACGGCATCGTGGTGCGGATCCCCGACACCGAGGCGGAGCCGCCCGGCGGCGAGGTGATCGTCTTCGAGCCGGAGGAGATCGCCGACCTGGTGACCACGGAGGTCGGCGGGTCCGCGCTCTTCGCCAGCCGGTTCCGCGAGTGCGCCGCCCGCGCCCTGCTGCTGCCGCGCCGCGACCCGGGACGGCGCAGCCCGCTGTGGCAGCAGCGCCAGCGCTCCGCCGCCCTCCTCCAGGTCGCGGCGCAGTTCCCGAGCTTCCCGATCGTCCTCGAGGCGGTCCGCGAATGCCTCCGCGACGTCTACGACCTCCCCGCGCTCACCACGCTGCTGCAGCGACTCCAGCGGCGTGAGGTCCAGGTGGTCGACGTCGCCACCACCGCGCCGTCGCCCTATGCGCGCAGCCTGCTCTTCGGCTACGTCGCCCAGTTCATGTATGAAGGCGACTCCCCCATCGCCGAGCGCCGCGCCGCGGCGCTCACCCTGGACCAGGGTCTGCTCGCCGAGCTGCTCGGGCGGGCGGAGCTGCGCGAGCTGCTCGACCCCGCGGTCCTCGCCGAGGTCGAGGCCGAGCTCCAGCGCACGGCCACCACCCGACGGGCACGTGGCCCGGAGGGCGTCGCCGACCTGGTCCGGACGGTCGGGCCGCTCTCCACCGACGAGGTCGCTGCGCGGACGGTCCCCGGCGCCGACGTCGGCGGCTGGCTCGAGGAGCTGGCCGAGGCACGGCGGCTCGTGTCCGTGCGGGTCGGCGGCGAGGATCGGTGGGCCGTCATCGAGGACGTCGCGCGGCTGCGTGACGGCCTCGGCGTCCCGGTCCCGCCCGGCACCCCCTCCGTCTTCACCGAGCCGGTGGACGACCCGATCGGTGACCTGGTGGCGCGCTACGCGCGCACGCACGGACCGTTCACCGTGGAGGAGGCCGCCCGGCGGTGGGGCGTCGGGCCTGCCGTCGTACGCCACGCGCTCGATCGGCTCTCCGCCCGCGGCCGGGTGCTCGACGGTGAGTTCCGGCCGCAGGGCGCCGGTCAGGAGTGGTGCGACGCCGACGTCCTGCGCACGTTGCGGCGGCGCTCGCTCGCGCGGCTCCGCAAGGAGATCGAGCCCGTGCAGCCGGCCGCGCTCGGGCGCTTCCTGCCGCCCTGGCAGAAGGTCGGCCGACGCCGCGGCGGGGTGCGCGGCGTGGACGGTGTCCTGACCGTCGTCGACCAGCTCGCGGGCTGCCCACTGCCCGCGAGCGCGCTCGAGTCCCTGGTGCTGCCGGCCCGCGTCGTCGACTACGAGCCGGCGTTCCTCGACGAGCTGACCGCGTCGGGAGAGGTGCTGTGGGCGGGCCACGCCCCACTGCCGGGAAGCGACGGCTGGGTCTCCCTCCACACCGCGGACAGCGCGGACCTGACCCTTCCCGAGCCCGGCCAGGGTCCCCACTCCGAGCTCGCCGAGCGCGTCCTCGAGGCGCTGGCACCCGGTGGCGCGTGGTTCTTCCGCCAGCTCGCGGAGGCGGTCGGGCCTGCCCGCGGCGAGGGCCCGTCGCCCGACGACGCCGCGCTGAGTGCCGCGCTCTGGGAGCTCGTCTGGGCCGGCCGCGTCGGCAACGACACCCTGATGCCGCTGCGGGCGCTCACCCGCTCCGGCACGCCCACCCACCGCAGCCGACGGCCCCCGCCCCGGGCTCGCCTCGGCACGCGCCCGAGGATGCCCGCCCGCGGCGGTCCACCCGAGACGACAGGTCGCTGGACGCTGCTCCCGACCCCCGACGGCGATCCGACGCGGCGTGCGACGGCCGCCGTCGAGCGCCTGCTCGATCGCCACGGAGTCGTGACCCGAGGCGCCGTCGCGAGCGAGCGCACACCCGGCGGGTTCGCCGCCATCTACAAGATCCTCGCCGCCTTCGAGGAGACCGGACGCTGCCGACGGGGCTACTTCGTGGAGGGCCTCGGAGCCGCGCAGTTCGGAACGGCCGGCGCGGTCGACCGGCTCCGCACCTTCAGCGCGGTCGACGAGGAGCAGAAGGCGACAGCCGTGGCGCTCGCCGCCACCGACCCGGCGAACCCGTACGGCGCCGCCCTCCCCTGGCCCGACACGACCGACGGCCACCGTCCCGGACGCAAGGCGGGGGCCATCGTGGTCATCGTGGACGGCGAGCTCACGCTCTACGTCGAGCGCGGCGGCCGCACGCTGCTCACCTGGTCGGAGGAGCCGGATCTCCTCGAACCCGCGGCGCAGGCGCTCGCCGACGCCGTGCGCGCCGGCGCCCTCGGTCGCCTCACCGTCGAGAAGGCCGACGGCGCGGCGCTCCTGGGCGCGGGCGAGACCCCCCTGCGACAAGCCCTGCAGCTTGCCGGCTTCGTGGCGACGCCGAAGGGCCTTCGGCTGAGGTCCGACCATGCCTGAGGGCGACGCCGTCCGACGCACGGCGCGACAGCTCGACCGGGGCCTCTCCGGCCAGGACCTGCTGCGCTCCGACTTCCGGGTGCCTGCGCTCGCGACCGTGGACCTCGCCGGCGGGACGGTGGTCGCGACGGTCCCGCGCGGCAAGCACCTGCTCACCCGGATCGACCACGAGACGGGCGCCTGGACCCTCCACACCCATCTCACGATGGAGGGCAGTTGGCGGGTGATGCCATCAGGCCGGCGCTGGCCGAAGCCCGGCCATCAGGCTCGCGTCGTGCTGCGCACCCCCACGACGGAGGCGGTCGGATTCCTGCTCGGCACGGTCGAGCTCGTGCGGCGCGACCGCGAGCGGGAGATCCTCGCCCACCTCGGTCCCGATCTCCTCGGGCGCGACTGGGACGAGGACGAAGCGCTCCGTCGCCTCGGCTCCCAGCCTGACCGCCCGCTCTTCGACGCGCTCCGTGACCAGCGCAACCTCGCCGGGATCGGGACGATCTATGCCGCCGAGACGTGCTTCCTCGCCGGGGTCCATCCGCTCCGCACCGTCCGTGAGGCCCCCGATCTCCCGCGGATGCTCCGCCGGACCCGTGAGCTCATGTCGGCCGACTGGTCGCTGTCGGGACGCCTGTGGGTCTACGGCCGGCGGGCATGTCGACGGTGCGGCAGCACGGTCACGGTGCTCCGCGTCGGCCCACCGGGGCAGGAGCGGCCGGCGTACCTCTGCGAGAACTGCCAGCGCTGAGGATCAGGCGGCGGAGGCGACGACCGCGCCGGCGGCGCGCACCGGGATCGGGGTCGGCAGGGAGGCGGCCTCTTCGAGCGCCACCGCGTCCGACACCTCGCGCAGGACGTCGGAGAGCGGCACCTCGAGCGCCGTGCACAACGAGGCCAGCAGCTCGGAGGAGGCCTCCTTCTGCCCGCGCTCGATCTCGGAGATGTAGCCGAGGCTCACCCGAGCCTCCGCGGAGACCTCGCGCAGCGTCATCCCGCGCTCCATCCGCTGGGCACGCAGCACATCGCCGAGCAGTCGACGGAACAGCACCATGCGGTCAGCCTCCTCGTCTCCGATGTCGCCTCGGTCGGATCCCTGGTCGTCCGCGAGGTCTCCCCGCGTCGCCGTAGGCCCAACGCTACCCGACGGCTGGTTCTTCCCGCCTCAGCACGCCCTCGAGCTCGGCGAGCGCCCCCTCGCAGGTGGCGTCCTGGATCTCCCCGCGCTCACCGGAGAACTGCAACCGCACCGACGTCACCAGCCCGGGCCCGGCGATGCCGACGTACACCGTGCCCACGGGCTTCCCCTCCTGCGGCTCCGGGCCGGCGACGCCCGTCGTCGAGAGGCCGTACGTCGCACCGGCGATCGCCTTGATGCCGCTGGCCATCGCCTCGGCGCACTCCGCTGAGACGACGCCGACGGAGTCGATGACCTCCTGGGGGACATCGAGCAGCGACCGCTTCAGCTCGGTGGCGTAGGTGACCACGCCGCCGAGGAACGTCTGCGACGCCCCGGGCGTGTCGGTCAGCAGTGCCGCCAGCCGGCCGCCGGTGAGCGACTCGGCGGTCGCCACCGTGTGGCCCCCGGCACGGAGCAGCAGGTGGACGCGGGAGGCGAGCTCGGGCATGGCTGCGACTCTAGTCGCCGCGCGGCCGAGTCGGCGTACATGTGCGCCGACTCGGCCGACCATCTGCGTCGACTCCTCACGCGAGCGGCTTCCAGGGGCCGTAGGGGTCGCCCGGCTTCTGGTTGCGGGTGTACCACATGGCCTGGTAGCTCGTGCCGTGATAGACCGCCACATCGCCCGCGTGGAAGATCCGGGTCGGGGTCCAGACCGCGGTGCCGTCAGGCGCGGTGACGATCTCCTGCCACGGACCGTTCGGGTCGCCCGGCTTCTGGTTCCGCGTCCACCAGGAGGCGGTCCACAGGGAGCCGTCGTCGGTGACCTGATCGCCGGCGGTGTAGACCGTCGTCGCGTCCCAGGCAGGCGCCGTCGGCTTCTGCGGCACGTCGAGGCCGACGATCTCGGGGTTGTGGTCGGAGGCCCGGAAGACGTTGTCCTGGTAGAGGATCGTCGCGTTGTCGTTGTAGCGGCTGTATTCGAAGCCGACCTGCTCCTGGGCGTTGATCTGCCACACGTCGACGCCGGTCACCCACGCTTTGGCGGCATCGTTGGCGAAGACGTGGTCCAGCGAGCCGTCCATGCCATCGAAGGAGTAGGTCGCCTCCCCGTGGTTCAGCTCACCGTTGAGCTCGTGGTAGCCACCGTCCTCGATGACCTGGACCGGGTCCTCCTTCGAGTAGGCGTTGAAGTCGCCGGTGAAGAAGACCTTGTCGGTGCCGGCGACCTTCTCCTGGGCCGAGGCGAAGTCGAGGAGTGCGTGGGCCTGCGCGATCCGCGCCTGGTTGGACAGTCCCTGACCGGTGCCGTCGTCGTCGCCGGAGCCCTTGGACTTGAAGTGGTTGACGATGACCACGAACGTGTCGTCGGCCGCGCCGCCGACCGGCGTGAACGCCTGCGCGAGCGGCTCCCGGGCTTCCTGGAAGGCGCCGCCGTCACCGGACTGGTCGGCCAGCACGTGCGACGTGCCGACCAGCGCGACATCGGCGGGCTTGTAGATGAAGCCGGTCCGGATGACGTCCTGCTGGTCCAGCGGCGGCAGGTCGGCGGCGTTCGGTGAGGGCGCGTAGGCCCAGGTGCCGGCGCCCGCCTGCTCGTTGAGGGCGGCGACGAGCGTCTTGATGGCGAAGTCACGGTCCTTGCCGAACCACACCGAGTTCTCCAACTCCTCGAGGCTGACGATGCTGGCACCCAGGGAGTTGATCGCCTTGACGATCTTCACCTGCTGGCGCTGGAGGCTCTCCGCGGTCGCGGCGCCGCGTGGGCCGGGTTCGCCGTTCGGCCCCTGGCAGACGTTGTCGCTGATCGGAGTGCCGGACCGGTCGTCGTAGTAGGTGCAGGTGCCGAGTCCGCTGGCGACGTACTCCTCACCCGTCGTCGGGAAGTAGTTGAGGACGTTGAACGTCGCGAGTCGTACGTCGCCGCCGACCTGCCGCGGCGCGACGTTGTCCGCGCGCGTGTCCGAGAACGTCGCGACCGCGTGACCGTCGTCGGTGACCGGTTCGGTGGGCTGGAGGTTCCAGGCGTCGTACCGGTATTCCAGCACGAACGGCTGGTGGAAGGTCACCTTCGAGCCGATCCGCACCGGGTTGTCAGACGTGAGCCACGGCAGCGGCTTCGACCTGTTGGCCGCCGAGTTGAAGTTGGTCGAGGCGCCGTCGTCGAGAGTGACCTGCCGGGCAGCGTTGTCGGCCTCGACCGCGGCGATCGCGTCGGGGTCCTGGGCATCGGCGTACTCCGTGGGTGTCCGCAGGGCGTGGTCGCCCGAGGCCAGCACGAAGGAGCCGTAATAGTTGGCGTCGTAGTTGTCCGAGACGGTGAAGTCGCCGGAGGGCTCGACCAGCTCGCCCTCATGCGCCTCCTTCTCGGCGTCGGTGTCGAGGTCGGTCCAGGGCACCTGGAGGGTCGCCACCGAGCCGAGTGAGGTCGGCAGTTCGCTGACGCCGCCGGAGGTGGGCGTGAGCTCGGTCGTGCCCTGGTATTCGCTGACCTTGCCGGTCACGGTCACGCTCTCGCCGATCTCGACCCCGGCGGCGGCGCTCGGGCCGTAGACGAAGATCGCGTCCGACCTGCCGTCGGTCGGGCTGCCCGTCGGGTCCTCGAGGTAGAACCCGTTGAACCCGCCGGTGGCGTAGTCCGCCGTGACGACGCCCTGCGTCGTCACCGTCCGGCCGACGAGCGGTGAGGTGTCGGTGGCGCCCTGGATGTCGCTGATCGCGACGTTCGTCGGCGGTTGACCGCCATCACCGCCATCACCGCCGCCGCCATCGGTCCCGGAGTTCTCCGGGCTCGGCGCGGCGAGGCTGAAGTCGGCGCCGTTGTCGTCGGTGTCGGTCCCTGCGACGCTGCGGTTGAGCGACTGCGTCGCCGTGGCGTTCGCGGACGCCGGCGAGCCCTCGAAGCTGGCAGCGCCCTTGCCCCCGAAGAAGTCGACCAGACCGGGCGTGCCGGTGACATCACCGGAGGTCGCGATGATGCTCGTGCCCTGCTGCAGGGCGACCTGGCCGCCCGCGGCCGCCATGCTGAAGGCCGGCGACGCGACCGCGTCCGGGGTCGGCAGCGCGGCGCCCGTGCTCCCCGCGGCGCCCATCTGGATCAGCCAGTGGGCGTGGGCGGGGACGGAGCCCGAGAGGGCGTACGGCGAACCGCCCGACCCACCGGCCGCCGAGCGGTAGTGGATCGCGAGCCCCGCGAGCGGGATCGAGGCGTCCGTCGGATTCACGAGCTCGACGAAGTCGGCGTCGTACACGGCGCCCGCGTTCCCGCCGGCGCCGTACACCTCGCTGATGACGAGGCCGCTGCCGTCCGGGGCGGCGTGCGCGGGTGGTGCCGTGGCGAGGACGGCGAAGGGCGTGGCGGTGAGCGCGAGTCCCGAGATGCCCGCGACGAGGCGGGTGCGACTCCGAGACCCTGCTGCGGCGAGCAGGTATGGCACGGGAGGTTCCTTTGGGTCCAGTCGGCTGACCGACTGAACGTAGCGTCCGCACGGCGCCCCGGATAGGACCTCGGCGGTGAACGCTGGGTGACGGGCGCCGCCCCGGGCGTCAGCGCCGACGCAGGCGGGCGCGCTGCGTCCAGATGCCCCAGAAGAACTGCAGGCCGGACCAGACGGTCAGGATGACGGCGACCGCGAGGCAGATCTCGAACGCCCAGTGCAGGACGTCGCCGGGGGTGTGCCACCACGACGCCGCGTCCGAGTCGCGCAAGGGGAGCACGAGACCGCCGAGCGCGATCCCCTGGATGAAGGTCTTCCACTTGCCGAGCGTGTCGGCGGCGATCACGACCTTCGAGGCGACCAGGAGCCGCACGAAGGTGATGCTCCACTCGCGCACGAGCACGAGGATCGTCACCCACCACCAGACCTCGCCGATCACGGAGAGCGCGATGAACGCCATGCCGGTGATCGCCTTGTCGGCGATCGGGTCCGCGATCTTGCCGAAGTCGGTGATCAGGTTGTGCTTGCGCGCCAGGTCGCCGTCGATCTTGTCCGTGACCATGGCGACGAAGAAGATCGCCCACGCGACGAGCCGCCAGGTGGCGTCCTCGCCGCTGTGCACGAGCAGGGCCCAGCCGAAGAACGGGACGAGCACGATCCGCAGCGTGGTGAGCACGTTCGGGACGTTCCAGTTGCTGACCCTGCGGCCGGAATGTTCGGCCGGGCGCGGGGCGGACGGGCTCGCGGGCTCACTCACGCGTCGACCCTAGCGACCAGGTCGACACCGTCCGTCGCCACCACCGTGGCGCGGACGAGATCGCCGCGGCGTACGCCGTCCACCCGGCCCTCGAGGGTGGTCGTGCCGTCGACCTCGGGACCCTGATGGGCGGCGCGACCCAGCCACGACGATCCGTCGTCGCCGGCCTCCTCGACCAGGATCTGGACCGTCTCGCCGATCCGCTCCTCCGCGCGCTGGCCGGTCAGCTCCTCGGCGAGCGCCTGGACGTGCTCGACCCGGGCCCTGATCTCGTCCTCGTCGAGCTTGAGCGACGCCTCGAACCCGGCGGCCTCGGTGCCGTCCTCGTCGGAGTAGCCGAACACCCCGGTGACGTCGAGCCTGGCGGCGACCAGGAAGTCGCAGAGGATCTCCAGATCCTCCTCGGACTCGCCGGGGAACCCGACGATGACGTTCGACCGTACGCCGGCGTCCGGCGCAAAGGACCGCACCGACTCCAGGAGCGCGAGGAAGCTGTCCGGGTCGCCGAACCGCTTCATCCGGCGCAGGACGGCGTGGGACGCGTGCTGGAAGGACAGGTCGAAGTAGGGCACCACGCCCGGCGTCGTCGCGATCGCCTCGATCAGGCCCGGCCGGGTCTCCGCCGGCTGGAGGTAGGAGACGC
>NZ_JBFPJR010000036.1:0-34019 GCF_040838215.1 Nocardioides eburneus
TGTCCTTCTACGACTGGTACGCCGACCTGCCGGTCGCCTCGCCCCAGGTCTTCGGCGACCAGACGGACGTCCCCGAGTCGGGCGACTGGTGGGACGCGGGCTACCTCATCATGTGGGGCACCAACCTGCCGGTCACCCGCACGCCGGACGCACACTGGATGACCGAGGCGCGCTACCGCGGCCAGAAGGTCGTCGTCGTCTCGCCCGACTACGGCGACCACGTGAAGTTCGCCGACGAGTGGCTGCCCGCCCAGCCCGGCACCGACGGCGCGCTCGCGCTCGCCATGGGTCACGTGATCCTCAAGGAGTTCTTCGTCGACCGTACGACGCCGTACTTCGACCACTACGTCAAGACCTATACCGACCTGCCCTACCTCGTCCGGATCGAGGACGGCCGCCCCGGCAAGATGCTCACCGCCGCAGACCTGGCGCCCGCGGGTGCCGCCGCGGAGCCGGAGGAGAACGCCGACTTCAAGACCGTCCTGATCGACGCGCGCACCGGAGAGCCGGTCGTCCCGAACGGCTCGCTGGGCCACCGCTTCGGCGAGACCGGCGTCGGCCGCTGGAACCTCGACCTGGAGGGTGTCGATCCGCTGCTCTCCCTCGACGGCGACGCCGCCGAGGTCGTGGAGGTCCGCCTCCCGCGCTTCGACGAGATGGACGGGACCCCCGGCGAGGTCGTCCGGCGCGTGCCGACGCGGCAGGTCGCGGGCGCGACCGTGACCACGGTCTACGACCTGATGCTGGCGCGGTACGGCGTGGGCAGGCTCCACGAGACGTCGTACGACGACGCCGACGCGCCCTACACGCCGGCGTGGCAGGAGCCGATCACCGGCGTGCCGGCCGCTGCCGCGATCCGGATCGCACGCGAGTTCGCCCGCAACGCCGAGGAGTCGAAGGGCCGGTCCATGATCCTCATGGGGGCCGGCACCAACCACTGGTTCCACAGCGACACGATCTACCGGGCGTTCCTCGCGCTCACGACGCTCACCGGCTGCCAGGGCGTCAACGGTGGCGGCTGGGCGCACTACGTCGGCCAGGAGAAGGTGCGGCCCGTCACGGGACACGCCCACCTGGCCAACGCCCTGGACTGGAGCCGCCCACCGCGCAACATGATCCAGACGGCGTACTGGTACCTCCACGCCGACCAGTTCCGCTACGACCACTTCGCTGCCGACACCCTCTCCTCCGGCGTCGCCGGGACGAGCGGCCGGTTCGCCGGCCTCGGCACCGCCGACGTGGTGGCCAAGAGCGCGCGGATGGGGTGGATGCCGTCGTACCCCACCTTCGACCGCAATCCCCTCGAGCTGTGCGACGAGGCGGAGCAGGCCGGCAAGCCGGTTGCCGAGCACATCGTCGAGGAGCTGAAGGCCGGCCGGCTCGGCTTCGCCGGCGAGGATCCGGACGCGCCCGAGAACTTCCCGCGCATCCTCACCCTGTGGCGCTCGAACCTGCTCGGGTCCTCCATCAAGGGCAGCGAGTACTTCCTCAAGCACATGCTCGGCGCCACCTCCTCCCTCCGCGCCACCGAGGCGCCCGAGGGGGTGCGGCCGCGTGACGTCCGGTGGGTCGAGGAGGCGCCCGAGGGCAAGCTCGACCTGCTGCTCACGCTCGACTTCCGGCAGACCTCGAGCACGGTCTTCTCCGACATCGTGCTTCCGGCCGCGACCTGGTATGAGAAGAACGACCTGAGCAGCACCGACATGCACCCCTTCGTGCACTCGTTCAACCCCGCCATCGCCCCGCCGTGGCAGTCACGGACCGACTGGGACGCGTTCTCCGCGATCGCAGAGAGGTTCTCCGAGCTGGCCGGGCCACGCCTCGGCGTACGCCGCGACGTCGTGGCCCTGCCGCTCACCCACGACACCCCCGACGCGATGGCGAACCCGCACGGCGTCGTGAAGGACTGGCGCCTCGGCGAGTGCGAGCCGGTCCCCGGCGTCACGATGCCGAAGTTGGTGGAGGTCGAGCGCGACTACGGCGCGATCGCCGAGAAGTACCACGCGGTCGGGCCGCTCCTCGACACCCTCGGCACCACGACCAAGGGCGTGACGTACGACGTCACCGCCGCGCTCGACTATCTCGGCCGCAAGAACGGCGCCGTCCGCGGCGGCGCCGGTGACCGGCGGCCGGCGCTGAAGACCGCCGTCCACATGTGCGAGGCGATCCTGGCGCTCTCCGGGACCACCAACGGCCACCTCGCCGTGCAGGGCTTCAAGACCCTCGAGAAGCGCACCGGCACCCGGCTGCACGACTACGCCGCCGAGCACGAGGGGAAGCAGATCACCTACGCCGACACCCAGGCCTCGCCACAGCCGGTGATCACCTCGCCGGAGTGGTCCGGAACCGAGTCGGGTGGGCGGCGCTACTCGCCGTTCACGATCAACGTCGAGAGGCTGAAGCCATGGCACACCCTCACCGGGCGCCAGACGTTCTACCTCGACCACGACTGGATGGCCGAGCTGGGTGAGTCGCTGCCGGTCTACCGTCCGCCGCTCAACATGGGGGCGCTCTTCACCGAGCCCGAACCGGGCACGATCAACGAGCTCGGGATCACCGTCCGCTACCTGACCCCACATAACAAGTGGTCGATCCACAGCGAGTATCAGGACAACCTCTTCATGCTGTCGCTCTCCCGCGGCGGCCAGACGATCTGGATGAGCGAGCAGGACGCCGCGAAGGTCGGGGTCGCCGACAACGACTGGATCGAGGCCGTCAACCGCAACGGGGTGGTCGTCGCTCGCGCCGTGGTGTCCCGGCGCATGCCCGAGGGCACCGTCTACATGCACCACGCGCAGGACCGGCTCATCGACGTGCCCCTCAGCGAGACGTCCGGCAACCGCGGCGGGATCCACAACTCCCTGACCCGCCTGCTGATCAAGCCGAGCCACCTCATCGGGGGCTACGCCCAGCTGTCGTACGCCTTCAACTATCTCGGCCCAACCGGGAACCAACGCGACGAGGTGACGATCATCCGCAAGCGGTCGCAGGAGGTGACCTACTGATGCGCGTGATGGCTCAGATGGCGATGGTGATGAACCTCGACAAGTGCATCGGCTGCCATACCTGCTCGGTGACCTGCAAGCAGGCGTGGACGAACCGCTCGGGCACGGAGTACGTCTGGTTCAACAACGTCGAGACCCGCCCGGGGCAGGGCTACCCCCGCACCTACGAGGACCAGGAGACGTGGAAGGGCGGCTGGGTGCTCAACCGGCGTGGCCGGCTGACGCTCAAGGCCGGCGGCCGGTTCAAGAAGCTGCTCACCATCTTCTCCAACCCCAAGCTGCCCTCGATCGACGACTACTACGAGCCGTGGACCTACGACTACGCGACGCTGACCAACGCGCCTGCGCAGGAGCACACGCCGGTGGCGCGGCCGAAGTCGCTGCTGACCGGCAAGGACACGAAGGTCACCTGGTCGGCGAACTGGGACGACAGCCTGGGCGGGTCGCAGGCGACGTATGCCAAGGACCCCGTCCTGAAGCAGGTCTCCGACACCGTGAAGCGCTCCCTCGAGGAGACCTTCATGTTCTACCTGCCGCGCATCTGCGAGCACTGTCTCAACCCCTCGTGCGCGGCGTCGTGCCCGAGCGGCGCGATCTACAAGCGCACCGAGGACGGCATCGTGCTCGTCGATCAGGACCGCTGTCGCGGCTGGCGGATGTGCGTCTCGGGGTGTCCCTACAAGAAGGTCTACTTCAACCACCGCACCGGGAAGGCGGAGAAGTGCACCTTCTGCTTCCCGCGGATCGAGGTCGGCATCCCCACGGTCTGCGCCGAGACCTGCGTGGGGCGCCTGCGCTACATCGGTCTGGTGCTGTACGACGCCGACAAGGTCCTCGAGGCGGCGTCGGTGCCCGACGAGCAGGACCTCTACGAGGCGCAGCGCTCGGTGTTCCTCGACCCGAACGACCCCGAGGTGGCCCGTGCCGCCGAGCGGGCGGGCATCCCGCACGACTGGGTGGAGGCCGCCCAGCGCTCGCCGATCCACGCGCTCATCAACACCTACAAGGTCGCGCTGCCGCTGCATCCGGAGTACCGCACGATGCCCATGGTCTGGTACATCCCGCCGCTCTCCCCCGTCGTCGACGTCGTCCGCGACACCGGTGAGGACGCCGAGAACCACGGCAACCTCTTCGCCGCGATCGACGCGCTCCGGATCCCGGTCGAATACCTCGCCGGTCTCTTCACCGCCGGCGACGTCGCCCCCGTCGACGCCGTGCTGCGCCGGCTGGCGGCGATGCGGTCCTACATGCGTGACCTCAACCTCGGCCGCGAGCCGAACGCCGCCATCCCGGCCGAGGTCGGCATGACCGAGGAGCAGATGTACGACATGTACCGCCTGCTCGCCTTGGCGAAGTACGACGAGCGATACGTCATCCCACCGGCGCATGCCGAGCAGGCCCACTCGCTCGAGGAGCTCGCCACCGAGTGCGCCCTCGACTACGACGGTGGTCCCGGCATGGGCGGCTCCGGCCCGTTCGGTGAGGGGTCGGGCGGCCAGGCGCTGCCGATCGCGGTGGAGAACTTCCAGATGCTGCGCGACCGGCAGTCCTCCGACACGTTCGCCGCCCCCGACGACAAGCGCGCCCGGGTCAACCTGCTCAACTGGGACGGCAAGGGCACGCCCGAGGGACTGTTCCCGCCGCGACCGGACGGCCCGGAGCACGTCGAGGAGCCGACGACGCCCGACACCGGCGACGACGGGTCGACCGGGCCGGGTGGCACGGGCGGTCTCACCGGCGGGGCTGATCTGCGGTGAGCGGCCGCCGCCCACGACCGGCCTGGAGCCGGGAGCAGTTGACCTACGCCTGGCAGTCGGCCTCCCTACTGCTGGACTATCCCGACGAGCGGCTGCTCGACGAGGACCTCACCGTCGTCCGCGCGGCCGCGGCCGCCCTTCCCGACCGGCTCGGCGCGCCCCTGCTGCGCGTGGCCGACCGGCTCGCCGGCGTACCTCTCGCGGAGTCGCAGGCGGCGTACGTCGAGACCTTCGACAACCGCCGCCGCTGCAACCTGTTCCTGACCTACTTCGCCCACGGCGACACGCGCAAGCGCGGCGTGGCGCTGCTCCGCTTCAAGCAGACCTACCTCCGCGCGGGCTACGTGCTCGACGAGGCGGAGCTGCCCGACCATCTCTGCGTGGTCCTCGAGTTCGCCGCCACGGTCGACCATCGTCTCGGCTGGGGACTCCTGCTGGACCACCGCGCGGGCCTCGAGCTCCTGCGCCTCGCCCTGACCGACGACGACTCGCCATGGGCGGGCGCGGTCGAGGCGGTGTGCGCCACCCTGCCGCCGCTGCGTGGCGACGAGCACGAGGCGGTGCTGCGGCTCGCCGCCGAGGGACCGCCTGCCGAGGAGGTGGGGCTGACGCCGTACGGCACCCCCGCGTTCGATGCCACCCTGGCCGCCGCACGCGGCGGGGCAGTCCCTGCCGACCTGCCGATGCCGGCCCTCCGGGCGGCGAGGAGAGGAGCCGAGTCGTGAGCACGTTCTGGTGGGAGATCTTCCCCTACATCTGTCTGACGATCTTCGTGCTCGGCCACATCTGGCGCTATCGCTACGACAAGTTCGGGTGGACGACCCGGTCGTCGCAGCTCTACGAGAACCGGCTGCTCCGGCTGGGGTCTCCGCTGTTCCACTTCGGGATCCTGGTGGTCTTCTGCGGCCACGTCATCGGGCTCGGGATCCCCGAGTCCTGGACCTCCGCGATCGGCGTCAGCGACCACCTCTACCACGTGCTGGCGATCGCCAGCGGTGCCGTCGCGGGCTTCTGCACGATCGTCGGGATGATCATCCTGATCGTCCGGCGCCGGACCGTCGGCCCGGTCTTCAGCGCGACGACGAAGATGGACAAGTTCATGTACGTCGTGCTCGCGACCGTCATCCTGCTCGGCCTCGTCAACACGGCCGGTCAGGTCGTCAACGACTACGACTACCGCGAGGGCGTGTCGATCTGGTTCCGTGGCATCTTCCGTGGTCAGCTCCACCCCGCCCTCATGGAGCACGCCCCTTGGAGCTTCAAGATCCACGGGCTGTTGGCGATGTTCCTCTTCGCGCTGTGGCCGTTCACCCGGCTCGTGCACGTCTTCAGTGCCCCGCTGGGCTATCTCACCCGCCCCTACATCGTCTACCGCAGCCGTGACGTGACTCTGGGGTCGCAGCCCCCGCACCGCGGCTGGGAGCGGATCTGACCACACGCACACCGCAGCGGCCACCCGGGCCAGGCCGGGTGGCCGCTGCGCTGCCAGGAGTCAGCGCGCGAGGAGCGTCACCCCGAGGACGACGAGTGCGGCGACCTTGACGATCTCGAAGCCGACGTACCAGAAATGCGCGTGCGACCTCGGCCCGTCGTCCCCGGCGAGCACCCGGTCGGAGCGCCGCGCCAGCCGGGGGCGTACGACGGCGAGCTGGACGCCCAGCACCACCACCGAGACCACGCCGCCGACGACCGCGACCGGCCCCGGCGTCCCGAGGACGAGCGCCAGGACGGTCACGACGGCGAGGACGGCCTCCACCGTGTTGAGCGCCCGGAAGACGAGCCGCCCGATGGCGAGCCCGACCCGCAGCTCGAGCCCCGGCGCGCGGAACTTCAGCGGCGCCTCGAGGAACGAGATCGCGAGCACCATCCCGAGCCAGAGCCAGGCGACGGCAGCGCCGAGCGCGGTGGCGGCGTCGCTCACGACGCGAGGTCCTTGGCGGGGCCGAAGACCTCGTAGTGGATCCGGTCGTCGGCGACGCCGCGTCCGAGCAGACCGTTGCGCACCGCCGCCATGAACGGCACCGGGCCGCAGAGGTAGACGTCGGCGTCGGCGGGGAGCTCGACGTCCTCGAGGTCGATGAAGCCCACACGCAGGGACTCGTTGGTGGCGCGGGTGCCGAGGTCCTCGTACCAGCGCAGCAGCGTCGCGGCCGGAAGCGCGCTGACCAGGTCCTTGAGCTCGGCGCGGTGGGCGTGCCGCGACGGCGACCGGTCGGCGTGGAGCACGACGACCTCGCGCTCCGAGCGGGTCTCGGCGAGGTGGCGGAGGAAGCCGAGCATCGGCGTGATGCCGATCCCCGCCGACACGAGCACGAGCGGGCCGTCTCCCTCGGTGAGCGCGAGCTCGCCGAAGGGCGCGGAGACCTCGAGCAGGTCGCCCTCGAAGACGTTGTCGTGCAGGAAGTTCGAGACCTCGCCGGCGGGGACGATCTCGTCGCCCACGCGGCCGGCCGGGACCGCCTTGACAGTGATGGCGATGCGGTGCTGCTCGTGGCTGCGGGTCAGGCTGTACTGCCGGATCTGGCGGGCGCCGTCGGGCAGCCGCACGGCCACCGAGACGTATTGGCCCGGGCGTCCCTCCGGCAGCGGCGTGCCGTCGGTCGAGCCCAGCTCGAAGGAGACCGTGTCCGGCGACTCGTTCACCCGGCGCCGCACCACGAGGTTGCGCCACACCTCGCCGGGTGCGAGCCCGGCGCCGGCGTACAGGTCCTTCTCGATGGCGATGAGCGCGTGGGCCATGTGCCAGTAGACCTCGTCCCACGCCGCGGCGACCTCGGACGTCACCGCGTCGCCGAGGACCTCGACGATCGCGGCGAAGAGGTGCTCGTGCACGATGGCGTACTGGTCCTCGGTGATGCCGAGCGAGGCGTGCTTGTGGGCGATCCGCGGGAGGACCTCGTCGGGCGACGGGCCGTCCTCGCTGACGAGCAGGGTCGCGTACGCCGCGATGGCGCCGGCCAGGGCACGCTGCTGGTCGCCCTGGGCCTGGTTGCCCCGGTTGAAGAGATCGCGCTCGAGCTCGGGGTGGGCTGCGAACATGCGGCGGTAGAACACCGGCGTGATGTCGCCGATCGCACCGCCGATGACCGGCAGAGTGGCACGGACGACGGCGGCAGAGGTGGCTGAGAGCATGGTGATTCCTTCCGACAGATGGGGATCGGTGCGGATCGAGAGGGGATGGCGGGGCTGGACGGTCAGGCGCGTCGCCGAGGGCTCAGGCTGAGCAGGAGCTCCCGGGTGGGGCCGCCGGCGACGTCGGCGATGGTGAGCGGGTCGAGGGTGGCGAAGAAGGCCTCCTGCGCGTCGCGCAGCGCCGCCCGGAGACGACAGCCGCCGCGCAGCGGGCACGGGTTGGCGCCGTCGCAGTCCACGACCTCGCTCGAGCCCTCGAGCGCGCGGACGATGAAGCCAACGGACACCTCACGTGCCCCCGCCGCCAGGCGGAGACCTCCGCTCCTCCCCCGCCGGGCCTCGACGACGCCGAGCCTGTGGAGCGCGGCGACGACCTTCGCGGCATGGGTGTAGCGGACGTGCAGCTCGTCGGCGAGCACGCTCGTGGTCGCCGTCCGGTCCTCCTCGAGGACCGCCAGCCGCATCACGAGGCGGAGCGCCAGGTCCGTGAATCCGGTGAGCTGCACAGCAGCAGACTGGCATATTCGGCATTTGGAATGCATGTTTAGACGTGCGAGAGGTCGGTCACACCGCAGGCACGCCGGTGACGCCATCTCCGCCCGTCGGCGGCGGGCCCGACGACCCGTTCACCCAGGTCATTCCGTTCACCCAGGTCATTCCGGTCGCCAGTCCTCCGCCGGCCAGCTCACCACGATGCGCGCTCCGCCGCCCGGGGCGTCGTCGATCGTGACCGACCCACCGTGGGCCTTCGTCAGACCCCCGACGATGTAGAGCCCGAGCCCCGAGCCGCCTCGGGCGCCGCTCTTCCAGAACTTCGTGAAGACCCGCTTGCGCAGCTCGACCGCGATGCCCTCCCCCTCGTCGTCGACGGTGAGCCGCACGCACGGCACCTCACCCGGCAGCTCGCTGGTGGTCGTCTCGAGCGTGACGTTCACGTCTCCGTCGCCGTGCCGGACGGCGTTCTCGACCAGGTTCGTGACGACCTGGGTGAACTTGTCGGGGTCCGCCCAGACCTCGAGGTGGTCCTCCGGGGCGTGGAGCGAGATCGTGCGAGCGGTCGCCGAGCGGACCGAGTCCACGACGCGGGAGACCAGCGTCGTGGCGTCGCTGGGCCGGGGGTAGAGCTGGAGCCGGCCGGTGTCGATGCGCGCGACGTCGAGCAGCTCGGCGATGAGCCGGCTGAGCCGGTCGGAGTCGGAGCTGACCGTGGTCAGCATGAGCTTCTTCTGCTCGTCGTTGAGCTTGTCCCAGCGGTTCAGCAGCGCCTGCACGAATCCCTTCACCCCCGTCAGCGGGCTGCGGAGCTCGTGGGCGACGGTGGCGACCAGGTCCGAGCGCTCCCGGTCGAGCCGCGCGCGACCGCGTCCGGAGCGGAGCGTGATCGCCACCTTCTCCACCGGGTCACGGAGGGAGGAGCGGTGGAGCCGCGCGGTCACGAGCACCTCGGTGCCGTCCGGCAGCAGCCAGGACTGCTCCGGCACGCCCGTCACGGTCGGCAGGACGCCGTAGGGGCGGTTGAGCTCCGTCCAGGAGCGGCCGTCGGTAGCCTGGAGCGCGAGGACGTCGGCCAGGGGCCGCCCGACGGCATCGTCCGGGGCCACGTCGAGCATCCGGGCGGCGAGAGCCGAGATCAGCCTGACTCTGCCCTCACCGTCGGCCACCACGACTCCGTCGGGCAGGGCGTCGGCAAGGTCTCGGGCGTCCACGGCTCCACACTAGGCTGTGCGCGTGCCAGACCAGCGCCGTTCACCCCGGGACTCGTTCATCACCGTCTACGGCCGCATGCCCGTCCAGGAGGTGCTGCTCGACGAGGCGCTGACCGTCGACAAGCTGGTCGTCGCCCACGGCTCACGTGGCCACAGCCTCGACCGGATCCTCGGGCTCGCCGAGCGCCAGGGCGTGCCCGTCGAGTGGACGAACCCGCAGCGGGTCAAGCTCCTCGCCGGCAACGGCAAGCACGACCAGGGCATCGTCGCCGACGTCGAGGCGCCCGGCCTCCGGTCCCTCGAGGAGTACGTCGCCGAGGCGCCGAACGACGCCGGCGTACTCCTCCTCGACGGGGTCAACAACCCTGCCAACGTCGGCATGATCATCCGCACCGCCGCCGCGGCGGGAATGGCCGTCGTCCTGCCGAGCCACGGGACCGCGGCCATCGGACCGCTCGTCATCAAGGCCTCTGCGGGCGTCGCCTACCGCGCGACCATCGTGCGCTGCCGCCGCGCCTCGGAGGCGGTCAAGCGCCTCCACGCCGCCGGCTTCACCACCTACGGGCTCGACTCCGAGGCCGCCGTCTCCCTCTTCGACGCGACCCTTGTCGATCAGCGCGGCCGTCGCCGCAGTGCATTCGTCCTCGGGAACGAGACCGAGGGTCTCTCCGGGGAGGTCGCCGGCCAGCTCCAGGAGCTCGTCGCGATCCCGATGTCAGGCGGTGTCGAGTCCCTCAACGTCGCCAGCGCCGCGGCGGTCGTCGCCTTCGAGCTGGTCCGCCGCCGCGGTTGAGTCAGTCCCGTTGGGCACGCGCCGAGGCGTAGAGGCAGAGCGCGGCGGCGGTGGAGAGGTTGAGGGACTCGGCCTGGCCGAAGATCGGGATGGAGACGACGTGATCGGCCGCGGCGGCCAGCTCGGACGGAAGGCCCCACGCCTCGTTGCCGAAGAGCCACGCGGTGGGCTTGGCAAGCAGGTCGTCGGCGTCGAAGAGGTCGACGTCGCCACCTCCGTCGGCGGCCAAGACGACATAGCCGGCCGACCGGGCTGCGGAGATGGCGGCGTAGGGGTTGCGCTGCTGTCCGACCGGGAGGTGGAAGAGGCTGCCCACCGAGGCACGGACCGCCTTCGGGTTGTAGGGATCGACGCTGTCCCCCGCGAGGACGACTCCTCCCGCTCCGGCGGCGTCGGCGCAGCGGATCACCGTGCCGGCATTGCCGGGATCGCGTACGTCGGCGCAGATCGCCATCAGGGGAGACCGCCGAGCATCGAGCTCGGGCTCATCGTCGAGAAAGCGGCACAACGCGACGATCCCCGCTGGGCTGACCGAGTCGGAGAGGCCTGCCATGGCCTGCTCGGTCACCACGGTGACCGGGAAGTCGCCGATGAGGTCAGCGAAGGTGTCAACCGCGTCCGGCGTAGCGAACAGCTCTTGCCAGACGTCGGCGCCGAGCGCGCCCTCGACGGCCTTCGGGCCGTCAGCGAGGAAGAGCCGCCGCTCGGTTCGCACCGAGCGGCGGCTCAACTTCCTGATCTCCTTCAGGCGTGCGTTCGACGCCGAAAGAGGAGCGTTCATCCCTGGGTCAGGCCGAGACCGGGGCGTTGACGTCCTCGGGGAGAGCGGCCTTGGCCTGCTCGACGAGCGCGTTGAACGCGGCGACGTCGTTGACGGCCAGGTCCGCGAGGATCTTGCGGTCCACCTCGATGCCGGCCAGGTTGAGGCCCTGGATGAAGCGGTTGTAGGTCATGCCCTGCGCACGGGCCGCAGCGTTGATGCGCTGGATCCAGAGGCGACGGAAGTTGCCCTTGTTCTTGCGCCGGTCGTTGTAGGCGTAGACGAGCGAGTGGGTGACCTGCTCCTTCGCCTTGCGGTAGAGGCGCGAGCGCTGACCGCGGTAGCCCGAGGCCCGCTCGAGGGTGGTGCGACGCTTCTTCGCCGCGTTCACTGCGCGCTTGACGCGTGCCATTTCTCTTCTCCTTCTACGTGGTGAGGGTCAGAGACCCAGCAGCTTCTTGGCGCGCTTGACGTCGGACTTGGCCACCTCGGTGGTGCCCGACATGCGGCGGGTCATCTTCGAGGGCTTCTTCTCGAGGTTGTGGCGCAGACCGGCCTTCTGGCGACGGATCTTGCCCGAGCCGGTCACGCGGAAGCGCTTGCCGGCACCGGAGTGGCTCTTCATCTTCGGCATAGTGGTATCTCTCTCTCGTCGTCCGGCCGGACACGCTCGTGCGCGCCGACGGAAGTCGTTCGGGGTCTGCTCAGGCCTCGATGTCGGGGTCGAGGTTCTCGGAGCGGCGGCGCTCCTTCGGCTGCTGCGTGCTCCGCGCGGCGTTGGCGGCGGTGCGCTCAGCCTTCTCCTCGGCCTCCTCGGCCGCCCGCTCGGCGGCCTTGGTCTCCTTGGCCGCCTTGATCTCGGCCTTGGCGTCCGCCTTCTTCTTGTGCGGACCCAGGACCATCGTCATGTTGCGCCCGTCCTGCTTGGGTGCGGACTCCACGAACCCGAGGTCCTGGACGTCCTCGGCGAGCTTCTGCAGCAGGCGGAAGCCGAGCTCGGGGCGGTGCTGCTCACGACCACGGAACATGATCGTGATCTTCACCTTGTCGCCGGCCTTGAGGAACCGCACGACGTGACCCTTCTTGGTCTCGTAGTCGTGCTGGTCGATCTTGGGACGAAGCTTCATCTCCTTGATGATGACGTTCGTCTGGTTCCGGCGCGCCTCACGAGCCTTCTGGGCGTTCTCGTACTTGAACTTCCCGTAGTCCATGAGCTTGCAGACCGGGGGCTTGCCCTGCGGGGCGATCTCGACGAGGTCGAGGTCGGCCTCCTGGGCGAGGCGCAGTGCGTCGGCCGTCGGCACGATGCCGACGGTCTCTCCATTGGGACCAACGAGGCGGACCTCGGAGACCCGGATCCGGTCGTTGATACGAAGCTCGGTGCTGATGTGTCCTCCAGTGGTAGTCCGGCGACCTCTCCGCTCACCGGGCCCGGCCCGGAAACAGAGAAGGCTTCCGCTCGTGCAAGCGGAAGCCAGTCAGGGACGCTCGCCCTCTCAGGGCTCGCACCACCGGGACGCACCGTCGACCGGAGCATCTCGGGACCGGACCCGACGACCTGGGAGGTGTTGCGGTGTTGCTGGCGGTCGATGCGGGTGGGAGAGCGTTGTTCTGATCTCCGCTTGTGGGATCTGCCGGCGAGCTCCCATCGCTGGGGTACGCCGACGGATCGGTCAACACCGAAGCCTACCCGAACATTCCGAGCGATTCCCAATCACCGGCTGACTCCCAATCACCGGCTGACTCCCAATCACCGGCGGACTTCGTTATCACCGGCCGGTCCCGGTCATGACCGGGACCCGAGAGTGTCGACTCAGGCGCCCTCCGGGGCGACCCAGGCCGACCGGTCCCCCACCCAGCCGAGGGCGTAGCCGGCGGCAGCAGCACGCAGGTCGTCGCCCTCGACGGCGAAGACCACCGGACCGGCGACGTCGAGCACGATCGCATCCGCCTGCTCCTGGACGGCGGCACGCGCCGCGTCGCGGAACGTCACCGGCACCGGGCGCGCATCGGGCCGCCAGCCCTGCAGGGTCGCCATCGAGGTGAACACCAGCAGCGCCTTGCGGCCGTCGGCGCCGGTCATGAGCACCGTCGCCATGTCGGAGGTCTTGTCGTGGGCGAGCCCCTGGGCGTCGTACTCCACATCACCGAGGACGGCCACCACGGGGACCAGCACGCGGGCCTCGAGGAGCGCACCGAGAGCGTCGGCGTAGGAGCCACGGCCGTCACGGTGGGCCTCGAGCGCCTTGTGTACGGCGGGCGCCGCGCTGCCGTCATCACCGGGGAAGCCGGGACCGAGCAGTCGCTTCTCGTCGGGTCTGGTCACCCCTCCATTGAACAGGCCGAGGGTGGGTTTGCCCCAACCGGGCGTGTGGGACGCTGGAGGACATGGACAACGCGTCGTGGGGTGCTCTCGCCCTCGCTCTGACGGTGGTCGCGGGCCTATGGACCTGGTTCGCGTTCCGCAACCGCGGCGTCCGCTCGGGCGTTCGCGGCGTAGCGATCACGATCCTGCCGGTCGCCGCCTATCTGACCCACACGCTCAGGCTCTTCGGCCGGATCGTCGACGCCGTCGGCGACTGGGCCGTCGGTCTGGTCTTCAGCCCGACTGTCTGGGTCGGCATCGCCCTGGCCGGGGTGGCCTTCCTGCTCCTCTTCGTCTCCGCGCGCCTGCCCGGCGAGACCCGTGCCGAACGTCGCGCGGCCAAGCGTCAGGCACGCCAGGGCACCGGGACCGGTGCGCCACCGCTGCCCGCGGGACGAGCCGCCGGTGGACGCGGCCGCGGCGACGACGGCCTGGGCGACACGCTGGGTGACGACCTCGACGACATCAACGCGATCCTGAGGAAGCACGGCATCTCGTGACCCGCGGGGCGTCGACCGGCGCGGCGCGTACGGTGGGCCCGGCGGCCCGGGCGGCCGAGGTGCTCGCGCTCGTCCGGACGCGTCCGGCGACGCTCGGCGACGGTCGCCTGATCTGCATCGATGGACCGGCGGGATCGGGCAAGTCCACCCTCGCCTCCGCCATCGTGGAGGCGAGCGGCGCGGCCGTCGTCCACCTGGACGACCTGTACGACGGTTGGGATGGGCTTCCCCGCCTCGACGACCAGCTCGACCCGCTCCTTCGGCCCCTCGCCGCCGGACGGCCTGGCAGCTACCGACGCTACGACTGGCAGGCCATGGCGTACGACGGGGTGGTCACCGTCCCGCCCGCCCCGCTGCTGGTGCTCGAGGGCGTCGGCAGCGGGTCGGCGGCGTACGCCCGGCTGTGCACGGTGCTCGTGTGGGTCGAGGCGCCGTACGAGCTCCGGCGCCGGCGTGGCCTCGCGCGCGACGGCGACGCCTTCGCGCCCCACTGGGAGACGTGGGCCCGCAGCGAGGACGCGCTCTTCGCCCGTGACCGGACCCGTGACCGCGCCGACGTGGTCGTGCAGACCGGCTCCGGGACGCCGACCGGCTCTCGCGACGCCGGCGGTGCTGTCGGGCCCGCTGGCTAGGGTGGCTTCGTGCGTGCACCGACCGGGGACCAGTTCGTCATCAGCAGCGGTGGCTACACCGCCACGATCACCGAGAGCGGGGCGACGCTGCGCGCGCTCAGCCACGAGGGGCGCGAGCTGGTCGCGGGCTTCGCGGAGGACGCCATGCCCAGCGGCGGCACGGGCCAGCTGCTCGTCCCCTGGCCCAACCGGATCCGCGATGGGCGCTACACGTTCGCGGGCGCGACCCAGCAGCTGCCGCTCAGCGAGCCGGCCCGGCACAACGCCTCCCACGGGCTCGTGCGCTGGGCGGCGTGGACGCCGGTCGCCGTCAGCGACGAGAGCGTGACACTTGGCTACCGGCTGATGGCGCAGTCGGGCTACCCATGGACGCTCGACCTGCGCACGACGTACGCCGTCGGGCCCGACGGGCTGACCGTGACGCAGGCGGCGACCAACCTGGCCGCGACGGCGGCGCCGTACGCGTCCGGAGCCCATCCCTACCTCACCGTCGGACCGGGGCCGGTCGATGACTGGATCCTCGCGCTCCCGGCGGCGACGCGGCTGCTCAGCGACCCGGACCGGAAGCTGCCGACCGGGCACGAGAGCGTCACCGACACCGACTATGACTTCCGGGAAGGGCCCGCGATCGGCCCACTCGTCCTCGACCACGCCTTCGGCGATCTCGAGCGGGACGCCGACGGTGTCGCGACCGTCACCCTGCGTGGGCCCGGAGGCGGGGTTGCTCTCTGGGTCGACTGGCGGCACCGCTGGCTGATGGCCTACACCGCCGACGACCGGCCCAACGCACGTCAGGTCCTGGCCGTCGAGCCGATGACCGCTCCCCCGGATGCGTTCAACTCCGGTGAGGACCTGATCACCCTCGGGCCCGACGAGACCGTCGAGGCGCGCTGGGGCATCCGCGTGCTCTGAGACCGCGGCCGGGCCGAGTCGTGGGTTGTGACAGGCCGAGTCGTGGGTTGTGACAGGCCGAGTCGTGAGTTGTGGCTGGCGCCGGCGTCGGCGCTCCGCGTCGCACCCAGGCCGGACTGAAGGCGTGACGACCCGGGTGTCGACGAGCGACGGGCCTCAGGCGAGATCGGCGGCGAGCTGGCGGAGCTGTCGGGCGGCGGTGCGCGACCGGGAGCCGTCGGAGGACTGGATGCCCATGGCGGCGATGTTGGTGCCGTCCGCGAGATCGAGGTTGACCCACGGCGCGCCCGGTGGGAAGTTGACCGCGACGACCTGCGCCCAGGCGAGGTCACGGCGCCGGTAGCCGTTGACGACGATCAGGTGGTCCTCCCGCGCGACGACCCGGGAGCGCGTCAGCGCATGGACGAGCACCAGCACGAGGAGGCCGAAGAAGGCGAGCGTGCCGAGCTCGAGGTCGGAGAACTTCGCCTTCGTCTCCGCGTCGAACCCGATCCAGCTGACCGCGCACACGGCGGCCAGGCCGAGGACGAGCACGACGCCCATGATCATGGGGCCGAGCGGTCGCCACGTATGCGGCAGGCTCGGCAGCGTCGGTGTGGATCCGGACGCTCCCGCCGCGCGGGCCGGGGGCTCAGAGGCGGCAGGCATGGATATCGGTGAGCAGGATCGCGCGGGCGCCGAGGGCGTAGAGGTCGTCCATCAGCTTCTGGGCACCCTCGCGCGGCACCATTGCGCGGACGGCGACCCAGCCCTCGCGATGGAGTGGGCTGACGGTGGGTCCCTCGAGACCCGGGGTGAGCTCGGTGGCGGCCACGAGGTCCTCGGCCCGAATGTCGTAGTCCATCATCACGTAGCTGCGGGCGATCATGACGCCCTCGAGCCGGCGGCGGAACGTCTCGAATCCGGCCGGTCCGGACTCGGCGAGCCCGCCCTGGCTGATGACGACCGCCTCGGACTCGAGGATCGTGTCCCCGAACGTCTCGAGCCCGGCCTGCCGCAGTGTCGACCCGGTCTCGACGACGTCAGCGATCGCGTCGGCGACGCCGAGCTGGATGCTCGTCTCGACCGCGCCGTCCAAGCGGGTGACGGTCGCGTCGATCCCGCGGCTCTCCAGGAACGAGCGCACGATCCCGACGTACGACGTCGCGATGCGCTTGCCCTGCAGGTCGGCGAGGTCGCTGAAGGCACCGGCCCGGCCGGCGAAGCGGAACCGGCTGCGGCCGAAGCCCAGCGCGATCACCTCGTCCGCCTTGGCGCGGGAGTCGTGGAGCAGGTCGCGACCGGTGATGCCGACGTCGAGCGTCCCCTCCCCGACGTACAGCGCGATGTCACGCGGCCGGAGGTAGAAGAACTCCACGCCGTTCTCCTCGTCGATGAGGGTCAGGCGCTTGCTGTCGTCGCGCTGCCGGTAGCCGGCCTCGCGGAGCATCTCGGACGCTGCTTGCGAGAGGGCGCCCTTGTTGGGTACGGCGATGCGCAGCAGGCCGTTCGAACCGGCCGCGGCGAGGGTGGTGCTGGTGGTCATGGGGGATCCTCAGAGGTGGGCGTAGACGTCGGACAGCTCGAGTCCGCTGGCGAGCATGAGCACCTGGGCGTGGTAGAGCAGCTGGGAGATCTCCTCCGCAGTCGCGTCCTTGCCTTCGTACTCCGCGGCCATCCACGACTCGGCGGCCTCCTCGACCAGCTTCTTGCCGATCGCATGGACGCCGGCGTCGAGCTGCGCCACGGTGCCGGATCCTGCGGGTCGGGTCCGGGCCTTCTCGCTCAGCTCGGCCCAGAGCTCGTCGAACGTCTTCACGGGGACCAAGCCTAGGGCGTCGGGTCTCCGCGGCCCGCATCGGTCTCAGTCGTTGTTCTCGGCAGAAGCCTGAGCTGCGTCGAACGCTCGCGCTCCTGCTCGACGACGAACCCGAGCCGCTCGTAGAGCGCGCGGGCGCGCGGGTTCGTTCGCAGAACGCGGAGGACGACGGACCTGCCCTCGGACGCGGCCCTGTCGATGACGGTGCGGATAACTTGCGTGCCGAGGCCCTTGCCCTGGACCGACGGAAGCAACTCGAGGTGGCGGATGGTCAGCTCGTCACCGTCCTCGGTGACCTCCAGGAGGCCGACGCGCTCGCCCTGCTCATCCAGAACAGCTTGAGCACGGCCGCGGCGAAGAAGCTCTGACCGCAGGTCGCGTTCCTCGTCCTCGGTCGGATGCAGCGTCGCGAGCAGGTGATCACGCGTGGTCAAGGTGTACACGTCCCACGCCCAGCCGAGGTCGGCGGGGCTGAGCGGTTCGAAGCGCACCGAAGTCGTCATGGGCAGATTGTCATCGCCCGCGGGGCGCTGCTCACGTCCTCAGCACGATCCGTATCCGCCCATCGGGCCGTCGCTCTGCCTGGTAACGCGGATCGTGGACCCGGTGGTGGTGATGCGAGCAGAGCAGGATGCCGTTCTTCACGGAGGTCACTCCCCCGCTCGCCCAGTCGTCGAGGTGGTGGACGTCGCACCAGCGCCCAATGACGTCACATCCCTCAGCCCGGCAGGTCCGGTCGCGGAGCCGGATCGCCTTGCGCATCACCGGTGTGTGGAGCCGCGACTTCCGGCCGACATCGAGGACCTCGCCGGCACTACCGAGGATGACCGGGACGATCCCTGCCTCGCAGGCCAACCGGCGCGCCTCCGCCGCCGTCAGCAGGTCGCCGGCCAGGCCGATGGACGCGGTGGCCAGCTCGCTGCGCACCTGGTCAAGCGACATCGCCACGAAGACGGTCGTGGCGTCGCCGCCATGGTGCGGGAGCTGCTCCGGATCGATCCGCTCGAGCAGGTCGCGGAGCGCCTGGCCGAGGAGGCGAGAGTACGACGCCCGTCGTCCGTCAGCCTCGAGCGCCTGCTTGCGCGGCTGTGCGAAGGCCTCAAGGCACGTGCGCAGGCGGATCCCGACCGCGTCGGGCACCGTTCCGGCGATCCGGGTCGTCCCGTCCCCGTTCGGCACGATGGTCAGCGACGTCCGGGCAGCCGCCGATCGCTCCTCCTCGGCCAGCAGCATCGCTTCAGCCACCTCGCCGTCGTCCTGACCGACGACCGCCTGGAGCCGACGGCCAAGCATCGCGAGACGCCGCGGATCGAGGCTTCTCGCCTCGGCCACCATCAGGCGCTCTGCCTCGGCACGCTGGTCGGTCGTCAGTGTGTCGGCGACACGGTCAAGCGCCGCGGCGATCACGCGCGCCTGCTCGAGCGTCAGCCGGCCGTCAGCAAGGGCGCCGGCGACCAGCAGCCAGCGGTCGAGGGCGTCGGCTAGCCGCACGTCACTGCGCGCCGCGCGAGCGTCGACCGGCATGGCAGCCACCAACCAGGCACCCACGTCACGGGCACCATCACGCTCGGCCAGGATGTGTCGGCGCGGGGCTGCCTACGGCAGCGCGGCGCGTCCATCGAGCAGGCACCGCCCGAAAGCCACGCTGGTCACGACCTGGTGCGACCCTCGCGGATCATCTCGACGGCCTGAGCGATCCGCCGCTCGCGCGTCTCGGGCCGCTTCGCCTCCGCCACCCAGCGGGCGAACTCCTTGCGGTGGGTGAACGCGAGGGCGTCGTACGCCGCCTTCACCGTCGGATCCTCGGCCAGTGCCGCGGCGAGGTCGGATGGGACGTCGACCTCACGCGGCGCGGTATCCAGCGCGAGGACGACGTCGACCTCGTCACCAGCGGCGACACCGGCGGCGGCGCGGACGTCCTTGTTGAGCCCCACCAGGAACTCGCCACCCATCCGCGCGACGCTGGTCCGCCACGTGTGACCGTTAACGGTCGCGACGACCGGGAACCGCTTCGCGCCCTCGCCGACGGCCGCGACCTGGTCGTCGGTGAGCACGATCGCGGCCGCCGGGCCGCGCGACTGCAAGGTGGTCCGGAGCTCGAGTCGACCCATGGCCCTCACGCTAGCGGCCGACGCTGCCCAGCACCGGCTGAATTCAGGCTCGCCATCGCCTCCCCACCGACTCAGTACGGCCGCGCGACCTCGCGGAGCGTCACGGCGGTGGCGAGCGCAGCCGCAGCGGCCTCGTAGCCCTTGTCCTCGTGGGATCCCTCGAGGCCGGCCCGGTCGAGGGCCTGGGCCTCGTCGTCGCAGGTGAGTACGCCGAACCCGACCGCCGTAAGGTAGTCGAGCGCCACCCGGGTGAGGCCGTCCGTGGCCGCGGTGCAGACGTAGTCGAAGTGGGGCGTGCCGCCGCGGATGACCACGCCGAGGGCGATCACCGCGTCGTACCCCGCCTTGGCGAGGCCGGCTGCGACGACCGGCAGCTCGAAGGTGCCCGGCACGCGCACGACGACCGGCTCCTCGACCTTGTGGTCCTCCAGCGCGCGCTTCGCGCCGGCCAGCAGGCCGTCCATCACGGTCTCGTGCCAGCTGGCGGCGACCACGGCGACGCGCAGCTCGTGGCAGTCGCTGGGGGCGGTGTTCGGGGCTCCGGCTCCGCTCACGTGTCGGCTCCTTCGGGGTTGTCGATGGGGGTGCTGACGTCGGTCAGATCGGGCAGGACATGACCCATCCGATCACGCTTGGTGAGCAGATAGGCCAGATTGTGGTCGTTGGGACGCGGCGTGAGTGGCACCCGCTCCGCGACGGTGACGCCGTAGTCCTCGAGGTGCTCGACCTTCTCGGGGTTGTTGGTCATCAGGCGGACCTGGACGATGCCGAGATCGCGCAGCACCTGCGTGGCCGCGCCGTAGTGGCGCGCATCGGCCGGCAGGCCCAGCTCGAGGTTGGCGTCCACCGTGTCGCGGCCGCCGTCCTGGAGCTGGTAGGCCTGCAACTTGGCGACCAGGCCGATCCCCCGTCCCTCGTGGCCGCGCAGGTAGACGACGACCCCGCGGCCCTCCGCCACGATCCGCTCCATCGCCTCCTCCAGCTGCGGGCCGCAGTCGCAGCGCAGGCTGTGGAAGACGTCGCCGGTGAGGCACTCGCTGTGGACCCGGGCCAGCACCGGCTCGGGGCCCGAGACGTCGCCGTGGACCAGCGCGACGTGCTCCGAGCCGTCGTCCACCATCGTGTAGCCGTACGCCGTGAACTCGCCGTACCGCGTCGGGAGGCGGGTCTCGGCCTTGCGCTCGACGAGCACCTCGGTCCGTCGCCGGTAGCGCACCAGGTCCTCGATCGAGATCATCGCGAGACCGTGCTCGTCGGCGAACTCCCGCAGCTGCGGCGCGCGCTTCATCGTGCCGTCGTCGTTGACGACCTCGACCAGGACGCCGGCCGGGGTGAGACCGGCCAGCCGGGCCAGGTCGACGGCCGCCTCGGTGTGGCCACGACGCACGAGCACGCCGCCCTCGCGGTAGCGCAGCGGGAAGACGTGGCCGGGCCGGGTCAGCTCCCACGGCTCGGTCGCGGAGTCGGCCAGGACGCGCGCGGTGTGGGCGCGGTCCGCCGCCGAGATCCCCGTCGTGACGCCGTCGCGCGCGTCGACGGAGATCGTGTACGCCGTCCGCAGCCGGTCCCGGTTGTGCGGCGTCATCAGCGGGATCTCGAGCCGGTCCAGCATGTGCCCCGGCATCGGCACGCAGATGACGCCCGAGCTGTGCCGGATCGTGAACGCCATCAGCTCGGGGGTCGCCTTGGCCGCGGCGAAGATGATGTCGCCCTCGTTCTCCCGGCCCTCGTCGTCGACGACGACGACCGCCTTGCCCGCGGCGATGTCCGCGATCGCCCGCTCGACGTCGTCGAGCTTCACTCCCCCGTGCTGCTGCTTCACGACCGCGCCTCCGTGTCTTCGGTGTTGTCGGTGTCCCTCATCGCTCCACCGCTCGCGTCGCGGGGCAGGGGCGTGCTCTCAAGAAGCCGCTCGACGTGCTTGGCGAGGATGTCCACCTCGAGGTTGACCCGGTCGCCGACGGCGCGCCCGCCCAGCGTCGTACGCGCCAGGGTCTCGGGGATCAGGCTGACGGTGAGCGCGTCGTCACGGACCTCGACGACGGTCAGGCTGACCCCGTCGACCGCGATGGAGCCCTTCTCCACGACATAGCGCGCGAGGCCCTCCGGCAGGGAGACCGCCACGAGCTCCCAGTGCTCACTGGGCGTCCGCGCCAGGATCGTGCCGACGCCGTCGACGTGGCCCTGGACGATGTGGCCGCCGAGGCGGGTCTGCGGGGTGACGGCGCGCTCGAGGTTGACCCGGTCGCCGGGCTGCACGCCCGCCAGGCTGGTGCGGTCGAGCGTCTCCTGCATGACGTCGGCCGTCCAGGTGCCGTCACCCAGCGTCGCGACGGTGAGGCAGCAGCCGTTGACCGCGATGGAGTCCCCGAGCGCGACGTCGTCGAGCACGGTCGCGGCGGCGATGGTGAGACGGCAGGCCCGGTCGCCGTTCTCGCTGGCCTGGTCCTCGAGCCCGGCGACGGTGCCGAGCTCCTCGACGATTCCGGTGAACATTCAGCTCTCCTTGCGTGACTGCTCGCATGACGGCTCGAGCGTGAACCGCACGTTGGGCTCCTCGCCGTCCGCGCCCGGCAAGACCGTCACGTCGGTCACCCGGGGGCGGAAGGCGTCGGAGATGGTGGTGATGCCGAGGTCGGCGACCGCGGCGCGGCCCGCCCCGAGCAGGAACGGCGCGACGTAGCAGACGACCTCGTCGACGAGACCGGCCCGGACGAAGGCCGCGGCGAGCGTCGGGCCACCTTCCAGGAAGACGTGCCGCTTCTCCCGGCGCCAGAGCTCGGCGAGCACGGCGCGCGGGTCGCGGGTGCGAAGGTGGAGGCTCTGGGCCCGGTCGTTGAAGACACGGCGGTCGGCCGGCAGGTCACGCTCCCCCACGACGACCCGCAGGGGCTGTACGCCGGCGGGCCGGTCGGCCTCGTCGCGGACGGTGAGCTCGGGGTCGTCGACAGTGACCGTGTTGGTGCCGACCATGATCACGTCACAGAGCGCGCGCAGGCGGTGGGTGTCGCGACGAGCGGCCCGGGAGGACACCCAGCGACTGGTGCCGTCGGCAGCGGCGCTGCGGCCGTCGAGCGTGGTCGCGAGCTTCCAGGTGACGAAGGGACGTTGCCGCTCCGTGGCGATCGTCCACACCCGGTTGAGCGCGCGGGCCTCGTCGGCGAGGAGCCCCTGTTCGACCTCGATCCCCGCCGCCCTGAGGGTCTCGGCGCCACCAGCCGCGAGCGGGTTCGGATCGGGCTGGGCGAACACCACCCGGCGTACGCCCGCCGCGACGAGCGCCTCGGCACACGGGCCGGTGCGGCCGGTGTGGTTGCAGGGCTCGAGCGTGACGACCGCGGTCGCGCCCCGGGCGCGGTCACCGGCCTTCGCGAGCGCGTCCGCCTCCGCGTGCGGGGTGCCGGCTCCGCGGTGCCAGCCCTCGGCGACGGTCGAGCCGTCCGCGGCGAGGAGGACGCATCCGACCCGCGGGTTGGGCCACACCGGCACCCCGGAGGTGGCGGCGAGCACGAGCGCGCGGCGCATCGCATCCTGCTCGGCGTGGTCGGTCATCGGGCCCCTCATGTCCTGGTGGCGGACTCCGGGGCGAGACCGGTGCACGGCGAGCCCGACGGGCTCGGCCGAGGACCGACCGCGTGCTGCTTCCCATCCGGACTTTCACCGTCGGTCCAGGAGTTCCACCTGGTCAACCGGTCACTGGCTGTGACCGGGTCGCGGACTTCTGAGTCGAAGCGAGGCTTCGACCAGTCACCGCCGGCTCGGAATTACACCGACCCCAGAGCACGCGAGCTGTTCACTCGTTCACGCCATTGAACCACAGCGGCGTGGTGGACATTCCGGTCGGCCCGCATGCTGGGTCACTCGGGCGGCTCGAACGCGGAGACCCACGCGGCTGCCGACTCAGGGCGACGAGGATGCCACCGCGCCTGCATCGCGGCTCCGGCGCAGTCGGATCACGTAGCCCACCCACAGCAGCAGCAACGCGTCTCCCAGCGGGACATCGCCGGCAACACGGTCGTCGAGTTCGAGCGCGGGCCGGTCGGTCCACCACCGGGCGGCGATGATGCGACCGATCTCGACACCACCACGGAGCACCGCGAGGCGGTAGGTGAAGGCGTGCGGCGACGTGACCTCGTACGCCGCCGCGGCGCCCGCGACCTTCCAGACCGGGCGGAACCATCCGGTACGGAGCGCTCCCTCCCGCTCGGCGCCGTCCGGTCCGGTGATCAGCACCCGCTTGCCGCCCTGGGCGCGGAACGACCACGTCCCCTCACCGGTCGCAATGGTGGCGCGTTCGCGCCAAAACCCCTTCTGCGCCGTGCCCACCGTCACGTCGTCGCGGAGCAACTGATCGCCGGTTCCCCACTCGTAGCGCATGCCCGCAGCCCACCTTGTCGTCGACGAACCTTCTTAGGCCGTGGCCGCCGACGCCGCCTTCGCCCGCAGCGCCGCCACCATCGCGTCGGGGTCGTCGGCGGAGTAGACGGCGGAGCCGGCGACGAAGACATCGGCTCCCGCCTCGGCACAGCGCTCGATCGTCTCGAGCGAGACGCCGCCGTCGACCTGCAGCCAGGTCTCGACGCCATGCTTGTCCATCAGCGCACGCGCCCGCCGGATCTTCGGGAGCACCAGATCGAGGAACTTCTGACCGCCGAACCCCGGCTCGACGGTCATGAGCAGCACCATGTCGAGCTCACCGAGCATGTCCTCGTAGGGTTCGATCGGCGTCGCCGGCTTGAGCGCCATGCTCGCGCGGGCACCCTTGGCGCGGATCTCCCGCGCGAGCCGCACCGGCGCCTTCGCGGCCTCGACGTGGAACGTCACCGAGCCGCAGCCGGCCTCGACGTACGCCGGTGCGTGCCGGTCCGGCGCCTCGATCATGAGGTGGGCGTCCAGCGGGATCCGCGTCGACCGGGCCAGGGCCTCGACCATGGTCGGGCCGAAGGTCAGGTTGGGCACGAAGTGGTTGTCCATCACGTCGACGTGGACCCAGTCGGCGCTGCCGATCCGCGCCACCTCCGCCCCGAGCGCGGCGAAGTCGGCGTTGAGGATCGACGGCGTGATCTGGAGGTGACGCGACATGGAGGTGATCCTAGGGATCACCCGCGCTGGTCGAGCATCGGTGCCGGCAGATCGAGGTCCACGTCGCCGATGTCCACAGCAGGAGGCTACGTCGTCGCGTTTGACCGATGGATCGGTCAACGGGCGCGGGGTGGCCACGACCGGCCACGGCCACGGCCACCCCGGTCGGCGGTGGCCACGACCACATCTCGGCCGCGGGCGCGCCCGGCGAGGCTCCCGGAACGGGCAGGCGGGCGTTGATAACTTGCCGCACGTTGTGAGTTCCGAGACCGCTCTTCCGTCCCCGGCCCAGGACGAGGCCGCCGGCCGCCCTGCCCCGGCGGCTCCAGCGGCCTCGAGCGGAACCGCGCAGCGCACCGACATCCAGGGCCTGCGCGCGATCGCGGTGCTCGCGGTCGTCGCCGTCCACGTGGGACTCTCGAGCGTCACCGGCGGCTTCGTCGGCGTCGACGTGTTCTTCGCGATCTCGGGCTTCCTGATCACTCAGCAGCTGCTGCGCCAGGTGGAGCGTGACGGGACCGTCTCGCTGCTCGGCTTCTATGCACGCCGGGCGCGGCGCATCCTCCCGGCCGCCACGCTGGTGCTCCTCGCGACCTGCGGATACGCCGCCTGGCAGCTCGGGTTCCTGCGGACCCGCACGATCGTGACCGACGCGATCTGGTCGGCAGGGTTCGCCGCCAACATCCGGTTCGCGCGTCTCCAGACCGACTACTTCGCGGCCGACCTGCCGCCATCGCCGCTGCAGCACTTCTGGTCTCTCGCCGTCGAGGAGCAGTTCTACCTGCTCTGGCCGCTCGTCGTCCTCGTCTGCGCTCTGCTCGTCCGGCGCGCGCGGCGGCGCCCGAAGCCCGCGCGTCGTCCTCCGGAGGCGCGCCGATGGATCGTCGCGAGCGTCATCGTCCTCACCCTCGCCAGTCTGGCCTGGTCCGCCCACATGACCTCGGGCGACCCGGAGGCGGCGTACTTCTCCCCCTTCACCCGCGCCTGGGAGCTCGGTCTCGGAGCCCTGGCCGCCCTGGCGATCCGCGACGGACACGTCCAGGACGCCACCGCCCGCTGGCGCGCGCAGGCGCTCTCGCTGGCCGGTCTGTTCCTCATCGGCTGCGCCTGCCTGCAGTTCAACGACGCCACTCCCTTCCCCGGCACCCCCGCGCTGGTCCCGGTGCTGGGCAGCGTGTTCATCCTCGTCGCCGGAACGCTGTGGCGCGGCCCGACGATCGTCAACCGGTTGCTCTCGGTCCGCCCGCTGCGGATCCTCGGCGACTGGTCCTACTCGCTCTATCTGTGGCACTTCCCGCTGCTCGTCCTGCCCCAGATCCAGGCCGGCCACCCCCTCGCCTGGTGGGTCAAGGCCCTGCTCCTCGTCGCGGCGCTGGGGCTGGCCGCGGCGTCGTACCACGTCGTCGAGCAGCCCTTCCGCCGGGCCGGGCGACTCCGGTTCCCGCGCCTTCCTGTGCTGCTCTATCCGGTCACCCTCGCGCTCGTCCTCGGCGGCGGCTGGGGCGCCAACGCCTGGGCGACGGCCGCGGCGGACGACGGCTACCACCCCGCGATCACGCTCGCCGGGGAGTCGTCCGACCCGTCCGGTACGCCGTCGTCGGGTGCCCCCAGCCCGTCGGCCACGCCGGTCGAGCCCGACCACACGCTCGACCTGCTGCGCGCCTCGGTGACCGCCGCGGAGAAGAACCAGCCCATCCCGTCCACGCTCCATCCCAAGCTCGAGGACCTCGCCTCCGACAAGGAGGACGTCGGCGACTGCGACTACCTCGCCGGCAGCCGCAAGCTCTGCCTGCGCGGCGATCCCGACGGCGACAAGACGCTGGTCCTGCTCGGCGACTCCCACGCACGCCATTGGATCCCGGCGTTCGACACGATCGCCCGACGCGCGCACTACAAGGCCTACTACCTCGTCATGCCGCAGTGCGTCGCCTCGCTCGTGACGCCCGACGTCGTCCACGGCACCGACCCGTTCACCGACTGCCCCGCCTTCCACACCTGGGCGGTCGCGCAGGTCAAGAGGCTCCACCCCGACCTGCTCGTCATCTCCTCGCGACCGGTGACCGGCGGCGTCCACGACAGCCGCGGCCGCCACACCGACAGCGCGACGGTCAGCAAGGCGGCGTACGACGGCTATGTCGGCCTCCTCCATGCCGTGACCCCGAGCGCCGGCCGGACGGTGTGGATCCGCGACGTCCCGGCCCTGCCCGAGGACCCCGGCACCTGCCTGAGCACCCACCACACGCTCAAGTCCTGCCTGTTCCCGCCCGACGCCGGCCAGCAGGCCGGCGCCGACCTGGAGATGAAGGCCGCGAAGGCCGCCGGGGCGGCGACGCTCGACATGGACGACCGGTTCTGCTGGAAGGGCGAGTGCCCGACGGTCGTCGGCTCGACGGTCACGCATCGCGACGTCCAGCACATGACGACGGCGTACGCCGCCTCGCTCGCCCAGCCGCTCGGCACGCGGCTGGGGCTCTGGTGATGCGCGGACTCAGCGGTCGGCGGCGTCCGGCTCCGGTGGGGTGTCCTTGCCCTCGCGCTCGTCGCGCTCGGCCCACGCGAGCAGCGGAGCGAGGTCGAACACGTGGTCGTCGATGTCCGCATGGAGATCACCGAGGCGGGCGAAGCGGGTGGGCACGGTCGCGATGGTGAAGTCCCGCGGGTCGACGTCGGGCACCTCGTCCCAACGGACCGGCGTCGAGACCCGGGCATCCGGGACGCCGCGGACCGAGTAGGCGGCGGCGATGGTGTGGTCGCGGGTGTTCTGGTTGTAGTCCACGAAGAGCTGTGCCGGGTCGCGGTCCTTGCGCCACCAGGTGGTCGTGACGTCGTCCGGCGCGCGGCGCTCGACCTCGCGCGCGAAGGCCAGCGCGGCGCGCCGTACGTCCCCGAAGCCGTGGTCGGGACGGATCCGGACATAGACGTGCAGGCCCTTGCCGCCGCTGGTCTTCGGGAAGCCCGTGGCTCCGAGCTCGTCCAGCACCTCGTGGACGACGCCGGCGACCCGCTGCACGGTGGAGAACGGGCACTCCGGGCCCGGATCGAGGTCGATCCGCCACTCGTCGGGCTTCTCCGTGTCGGGACGACGGCTGTTCCACGGGTGGAACTCGACCGTCGACATCTGCACGGCCCAGATGACCGCGCCGAGTTCGGTGACACACAGCTCGTCGGCCGTCCTGCCCCAGCGCGGGAAGAAGAGCCGCACCGTCTCCACCCAGTCCGGCGCGCCGGCGGGAAGCCGCTTCTGGTGCACCTTCGGACCCGTCATGCCCTTCGGGAACCGATGGAGCATGCACGGCCGGTCGTAGAGCGCGTTGACGATGCCGGGGCCCACAGCGAGGTAGTAGTCGACCAGGTCGAGCTTGGTCGCTCCCCCAGCGAAACCGGCGCAGTCCGGGAAGTAGACGCGGTCGGGGTTCGACACCCGGATCACGCGGTTGTCCACCTCGATCTCGACCGACGGCGACGAGGACGGCATGTCGCCGAGCGTAGCGGCCCGGACCGGACCAGCAAGACCGGCCGCCAGGCACGGCCACCCGCCGCGCTCCCTCAGCTCGCGTCGGCGGCGAGCGCGCCGGCGAAGCCGAGCATGACCAGACCGGTGGCGCCCTCGATCCCGCGGCGTACGCCGGAGCGGCGGATCGCGCCGGCGACCGCAGAGGCCCCGAGGACGACCGCCACCTGGTCGAGGAGACCGAGGGCGGTCAGGGTGAGCGCCAAGCCCATGAGCTCGAGGAAGCCGGCGTGCGGTCCCGCGAACTGCGGCAGGACAGCCAGGTTGAAGGCAAGCACCTTCGGGTTGGTGATGTTCGACAAGAAGCCCTGTCGGGCGGCGTTCCAACGGGTCGCCCTGCCCGTCGCGCCCAGGGACCAGGCGCCGTCACCGTGCCGCAGGGCCGCCCGCAGCGCGCCGATCCCGAGGTAGCCCAGGTAGAGCACGCCCGCCCAGCGCACGAGGGTGAACACCTCGGCCGAGCTGGTCAGCAGGGCGCTGAGTCCGGTGGCGACGGCAAGACCCTGCACCACGTTGGCGACCGTGATTCCGCCTGTCGTCCAGAACCCGCGGCTACGGCCGCCCACGGCCGCCCCGCGCAGCACGACGAAGGTGTCGGGACCCGGCGCCACCGCCACCAGGGCGGCGAAGACCACGAAGGTCAGGTAGTGCTCCACCTCGGCAGCCTAATGCGGCAGCCCGGCGTCCGAGGGTCGGGTCCATGCCCGCGAAGACCGGCCGCGTCGAGGTTGCTGAAATATGACCGGTCCCTCGCGGCGGCGTCTTCATCCCCCTCGCGACGGCGTCTTCATGGCCATCGACGGACCCCAGGCCGCGAAGCTCGGTGCCTCCCTGGTCTGGAAGTGACCCTCAGCCCTTCCGCAGCAGCGCGAGGAACATCGCGTCCGTGCCGTGCCGGTGGGGCCACAGCTGGACGGTGCCGGGCAGCGGCCCGGCGCTGTCGGGCACCGCGCCGACCAGGCCGCCGATCGGCTCGAGCGTGACGTCGTCACGCATTGCGAGCACCTGCTCGACCACACCGCGGGTCTCCTCGAGCACCGGCGAGCAGGTGGCGTAGAGCACGACACCGCCCGATCGGACGAGGTCGAGGGCCGAGCCGAGCAGCGCCTGCTGGAGCGGGACGAGGGCGTCGAGGTCGGCCGGCTCACGACGCCACCGCGCCTCCGGACGGCGGCGGAGCGCGCCGAGACCGGTGCACGGCGCGTCGACCAGCACACGGTCGACGCTCGCGGCACGGTACGGCGGCACGGTCCCATCACCCGCGACGACCCCGGCCGCGCCAGGGACGAGCAACCTGACTGACGGGTCAGTCAGGTTGGCGAGCACCAGGCCGGCGCGATGCGGCTGACGCTCGTTGGCGAGCAGGAACGCACCCCGCTCGGCCCCGAGCGCGGCCAGCAGCGCGCTCTTCCCGCCCGGGCCGGCGCACAGGTCGAGCCACGTCTCGTCGGCCCCCTCGACTGCCGCCTCCACCAACGCCAGCGCGACCAGCTGGGAGCCCTCGTCCTGCACCCCGGCGCGTCCCTCGGCCACCGCCGAGACCGAGGTCGGCGAGCCGGCGGTCAGCACGACGCCGTACGGCGAGAAGGTGGTCGGCTCCCCCGGCAGCTCCTCCCGCGTGGCGCGCCCGGGACGGGCGACGAGCGTGACCCGAGGCGGCAGGTTGTCGGCGGCGAGCAGGTCGTCCACCTGGCCGCGGCCGACCGCGGCGGCCAGGCGCTCGACGACCCAGCGCGGATGGCTGTGGGCGATCGTTGCCCACCCGTCGTGGTCGGCGTCGCGGTCGGGCGCCACCTCGCCGATCCAGTCGGCGAGCGGCCTGTGCGCGACCTTGCGCAGGACCGCGTTGGCGAAGCCCGCGGCGCCGGGGCCCACCTTCGAGCGCACCAGCTCGACGGTCGTGCTGATCGCCGCGTGGTCGGGCACGCGCATCGACAGCAGTTGGTGGGCACCGAGCCGGAGGGCGTCGAGGACCTTCGCCTCGACCTTGGTCAGCGATCGGTCGACGCAGGCAGCGAGCACGGCGTCGTACGTGCCTTGCTGGCGGAGCGTGCCCGACGCCAGCTCGGTGGCGAAGGCCGCATCGCGGCCCTCGAGGCCCAGCCGACCGAGCACGTGCGGCAGCGCGAGGTTGGCGTAGGCACCCTCGACGCGGACCGCCTTCACGACCTCGTACGCCGCCAGCCGGGCCGGGTCGACCGGTCCGCTTCCGCGGCCCGGACCACGTCGACCGGGACCGGATGGTCGCCGGCGACGCTCACTCGAACGTGACACCGGACTCCACCCGCGCCCCGCGAGCCCAGTCGGCGGCGGCCATCTCCTTCTTCCCGAACGGCTTGACCAGTCCGAGCCTGACTGCGGTGGTCGCCGTACCGACCAGGACGTCCTTCTTCGACACGCGGAGCTCTCCTGGCACCAGGGTCTCGTCGGTCGGTGCGACCGGGCCCAGCTTGAACCGCTCGCCTTCGAAGAGCGTCCAGGCGCCGGGTGCCGGGGTGCAGGCGCGGACCCGGCGGTCGACGGCCACCGCGGGCTCGGCCCAGTCGACCCGCGCGTCCTCGACCGTGATCTTGCCGGCGAGCGAGACGCCCTCGGCAGGCTGCGGCCTCGCCTCCAGCGACCCGTCCTCAAGGCCGTCGAGGGTCGCGACCAGCAGATCGGCACCGCCCTCGGCCAAGGTAGCGAGCAGCGAACCGGCGGTGTCGTCGGGCTTGATCGACTGGGTCATGACGCCGAAGGTGGGACCCGCGTCGAGCTCCTTCACGATCCGGAACGTCGTCGCGCCGGTGAGCTCCTCGCCGGCCCAGATCGCGTGCTGAACCGGCGCTGCGCCGCGGTAGGCGGGCAGCAGCGAGAAGTGGAGGTTGACCCAGCCGTGGACCGGGATCTCCAGCGCGGTCTCGGGGACCAGGGCACCGTAGGCGACGACCGGGACACAGTCCGGCGCGAGCGCCCGCAGCTGCGCCCAGAACTCCGGGTCGCGCGGATGCGCGGGCTTGAGGACCGGGACCCCGAGCTCCTCCGCGCGCTGCGCCACGGGGCTGGCGACCAGCTTGCGACCACGACCCGCCGGAGCGTCGGGCCGGGTGACGACCCCGACCAGCTCGTGCCGGCTGGCAACGATGGCCTCCAGGGAGGGCAGCGCGACGTCGGGCGTGCCGGCGAAGACACAGCGCATCAGCGCACCCCTGCCTGTGGTCGGGCGCTCATCAGAAGCCCAGTCCGTGGGTGCGGTGGGGGCTGACCTTCACGGCGGGCTTCTCGAGGCCGAACCAGTCCGACTCGCGGATCTGCTTCATCGCGGCCTTGCGGGCCGCCTCGTCGAGGCGGTCGATGAAGAGCACGCCGTCGAGGTGGTCGGTCTCGTGCTGGAGGGCGCGCGCGAGCAGGTCGGAGCCCTCGACGACGACCGGCTCGCCGTGCATGTCGAACCCCCGCGCGACCACCGAACGGGCCCGGCGGCAGTCGTAGGTGAGGCCGGGCAGCGACAGGCAGCCTTCGTCGCCGTCCTGGATCTCCTCGGACAGCGAGAGGTCCGGGTTGACCAGGTGGCCGACCTGGCCGTCGACGTACCACGTGAACACCCGCAGACCGACACCGATCTGCGGCGCCGCGAGCCCCGCACCCGGCGCATCCAGCATGGTGTCGGTGAGATCGGAGACGAGCCGGCGGAGCTCCTTGTCGAAGTCGACGACCTCGAGCGCGGGCCTGCGCAGGACGGGGTCTCCGAAGAGGCGGATGGGCTGGATCGCCACGAGGCTCCTTCTGGTTGGTGATCTGAGCGGTGGACGCGGGTGCGGGCCAAGTCTAGGAGCCGGTCACAGAGAGGGCGGGTCGACCTGCACCCGGACCGGGTCGAGCTTGCGTGCCGACCTGACCCGCTGCAGCTCGCCGAGGGCGGACGACAGCGCCGTCGCGTGGGCCCGCGGCGCGCGGACGACGGCTCGCCACTCCTCGCTATCGCGGCCACCCTCGTGAGGCACCGGCCCCAGCACCTCGCCACCAGCGGGCAGTGCGAGCAGCGTGAGGGCGTCGTCCACGGCCCCGGCCTCCCCGGTGATGGTGGCGAGACGGGAGGCCGGCGGGAGGTGGGCCTCCGCTCGCGCCTCGGCCTCGCGGCGGGCGAACCCGGGCTGGTCCCAGCGCAGCAGCGCCTGCAGCGCGGGCAGCGCCGGATCGCCCACCGCCAGCGCGCGACCGCCGGGCCTGACCAGGCCGACCGCGTTGCTCCAGCGGCGCAGCGCTTCCTCGTCGGTCCGCAGGTCGGGGCGCCCCAGCAGCAACCAGGTGTCGAGGAGCAGAACGGCGGCGTAGCCCCGCTCGGCGACCGGCTCGGCCCCCGGGGTGGCGACGACGATGGCCGGGCGGTCCGGCACGGACGCGCGGACCCGCTCTCCCGACGAGGTCACGACCGGGACACCCGGGAAGATCCGGCCAAGCTCCTCCGCCGTGCGCGCATCGCCCAGCACCGGCGCGCGCAGTCCGCGGCCGCCACAGGCCGCACAGGTCCACGCCTCCTCAACCCGACCGCACCAGCCGCACTCGGGCGGCGTCGTGGCTCCGGTGAGGTGCAGTGGACCGCGGCAGGCGCCGCAGCGCGCCGGCGCGCGGCACGTCTCGCAGGCGAGCGCCGCGGCGTAGCCACGGCGTGGGGTCTGGAGCAGCACGGGTCCCGTGGCGACGCCGGCCCGGATCGTCTCGTGGGCCTCACGAGGCACCCGGGACACCCGGGCGAACGGGTCGCGCTCGAGATCGAAGTCGCTCGCGCCCGCGATCGCGACCGTCAGCCGCTCACGGGCGAGCGCCCGCGTCGGCCGGATCTGATGGGCCCACCCGGCGCGGACGAGATGGTCGGCCTCGACGGTGCGCGCGAAGCCACCGACCAGGGCCGCCGCCCCTTCGCGCTCGGCACGCAGCAGCAGCACCTCGCGGGCATGGGGGTAGGGCGCACGCGGCTCCGCGAGGGCATCGTCGCCGTCGTCCCAGAGCGCCACCAGGCCGAGATCGTGCACCGGCGCGAACGCCGCGGCCCGGGTCCCGACCGCGACCTTCACGGCTCCCCGGCTCACCGCCAGGAAGTCACGATAGCGCCGCGCCGGCCCGGCGTCGGCCGTGAGCGCGACATGACGGCCCTCCCCCAGCACCTGGCGCAGCGCGGCGTCAAGCCGTGCGACGTCCTTGCCGTCCGGCACGACGACCAGCGCACCGCGACCTGACGCCGCTGTGGCCGCGACCGCATGGGCGAGGAGGAGCGGCCAGACGCTGCCGGCCGCGGCCTGCCAGACCGCGCGGGGCGAGCCACCGTCCGCCAGATGATGCAGATAGGCCTCCGCCGGATCGTGGCCCGCCCAGGCGGAGGCCGCCACGGACACCGTCCACGGCTCGGCCGGCCCCGCCGGAGGCGACGGCTCCTTCTCCGTCGTGGCATGACGCGGCGGCACGGCCAGCCGCAGCACGTCGGCCCGCGTCCCGGCGTAGCGCTCGGCCACCTCGGCGGCCAGGTCGGCGATCTTCGGGGAGAGCACCGGCTCGGCACTCACCACCCGCCGCAGCGGCTGCAGACGGCCCTGGTGGGTCGTCTGCGTCGTACGCGCGAGCAGGAAACCGTCGACGTCCTGCCCGGCGAACCGGACCTTCACCCGGACGCCCGGTCGTGCGTCCGCGGCCATCGCGACCGGCACGGCATAGTCGAACGGCCGGTCGAGATGAGCCAGCGGCACGTCGACGAGCACCCGCGCGACCGGGGACTCCTCGGCGATCTCCGCCTCCGCGTGGCGCCGCGCACGGGTGGCCGCCGCCTTCGCCCGCCCCTCGCGGACCCGGTCGCGCACGAGCCCGGGCAGCTCGAGCTCGGCTGCCTGGCTCCGGGGGGCGGATCGGGTCATGGCCGCAGTTCTACCAGCGCTCGCCGACAGCCTCGACCGGCCCTCCACAACGAGCGCCGGGGGGGGGGGG
>NZ_JBFPJR010000037.1:0-33356 GCF_040838215.1 Nocardioides eburneus
GCCTACAAGATCGCCGCCGACGAGCTCGTCCTCTCCGGCGGCGGGGAGCTGCTCTTCCACACCATGGCGGTCGGCCTCGTGCTGCGCGACCCGGGGGATCCGGCGGACCCGGCCGGCCGCACGATCGACGCCGTCGTCGTGGAGTCGAAGTCGGGCCGCGGCGCGATCCGCGGCCGGATCTTCATCGACGCCTCGGGCGACGGCGACCTCGCCACCTGGGCGGGGGCCCCGGTCGAGGTCTCCGAGAAGCTGCTCTACCCCTCGATGATGTTCCGGATCAACGGCGTCGACCCGGTGCGCGCCGGGGAGGCGTGGCGCACCGTCGCGACGCTGATGGAGGAGGCGGAGGCGGCCGGGACGCACACGTTCCCGCGGAAGAAGCCGATCGTGCGGCCGCAGCGCCACCCGATCGAGTGGCGCTCCAACCTCACCCAGCTCAGCAACGCCGACGGCTCCCCCGTCGACGGCACCGACGTTCGCCAGCTCACGCATGGCGAGATCCAGGGACGGCGCCAGGTGCGCGACGCGTTCGAGTTCATCCGGACCGCGACACCCGGGTTCGAGGGCTCCTACATCGTCGACATCGCGCCCCAGGTCGGGATCCGGGAGACGCGTCGCGTCATCGGCGCCTACCAGCTCACCGAGGCCGACATCCGCGGCTGCGTCGACTTCCCCGACACCATCGGCGTGAACGGCTGGCCCGTCGAGGCGCACGTCGAGGGCGACGTCGAGTTCCGCTTCCCGTACGCCGAGGACAGCCGTGGCTTCAACCAGCTGCCCTTCCGGATGATCGTGCCGCAGGGCGTCACCAACCTGTACGCCGTCGGCCGCTGCGCCTCCATGACGCAGTGGGGCCAGTCCTCGGCGCGCGTCACCGGGCCCTGCTTCGTCATGGGCCAGGCGGCCGGCACCGCCGCCGACCTGGCGCTCTCCGCGGGGGTCTTCGTCGGTGACGTCGACGTCCCCGAGCTTCAGCGGCGGCTCACCGCCGACGGGGCCTACCTCGGCACCGACCTTCCCGCCGATGCGGCGAACGATGACGAGGAGACCAGGGCGGTCAGCGCCTGACTCCCCTCAGTTGTGAGTGCCAGCGAGGCCTATGGCCCTCGCTGGCACTCACAACCGGGGCCGGCTGCTACTTGGAGCCGGCGGCCCCCGTGTTGCGCATCGCGAAGCCACCGCCGTCGACGGAGAGCACCTGACCGGAGACCCAACGCGCCTGCGGGGTGCAGAGCCAGTACGCCGCCGACGCGATGTCCCAGGCGGTGCCCTCGGTCTGCAGGGCGACGTTCTTGCGGCGCATCTCGCGCCGGTCCTCGGACATGCCGCGGGCGGCGAACGCGCCCCAGATCATGCCGACGCGGACGCAGTTGACCCGGATGCCGCGCGGCGCCAGCGTGCTCGCCGCACCGACGCTGAGCTTCTCCAGCGCGGTCTTGGCGATGCCGTAGGGCAGCGCGGGGCCACGCCCCTCGGCGGCCCCCGAGGAGACGGTCACGATCGCGCCGCCCTCGGTCATGTAAGGCTCGACGGCGCGCATCAGCAGCCACGCCGTGACGAGGTTGAGGTCCATCGAGAGCTTCCACTCCTCGAGGGAGACCTCGAAGATGCCCTTGGCGTGGCCGCCGCCGATGGAGGTCGCCACGACGTCGATGCGGCCGAAGTCGTCGAACACCTGCTTGGCGGCGGCCTTGGTCGACTCCTCGTCGGTGAGGTCGACGTCGTACGCCGCCGCCTCGCCGCCCGCCTCGCGGATCATCTCCGCCGTGCGCTTGCCGGCCTCCAGGTCGCGGTCGAGGACGGCCACGCGGGCGCCGCTGCGCGCGAAGAGCCACGCCATGCCGAAGCCGACGTTGCCGAGCGGGCCGCTCAGACCGCCGCCGGCGACGACCGCGACCTTGCCGTCGAACCAGTGGCCCTCGATGCTCGCGAGCGGGTCTTCCAGCGCGGTGGACCAGGGGATCTCGGGCTCGTTCTGGGTCGTCATTGGCTCTCCTCGTCAGACTGATGGGCAGCGAAGTTCGTCAGCCAACGTAGGAGCGGCTCCCGCACGGCGCAGTGACTGATTCCGCCGCACGGAAGCCGCTCCCATCTTGTCCGCTGGGTGGAAGCACCAAGCCCCCGCCCGCTCTCTTCCCCGCTCAGTGGCCTCCGCCGGGGAGCACGACGTGGTCGAGCTCGTACGGCGTCGCGGCGAGAGCGTCAGCCATGATCGACTCCATCACCGGCAACGGGACCAGGCAGTCCGCGCACGCCTCCGGCCCCGCCTCGATCGTCACGACCACCTTGTCGGGCGCGCTCTCCGTCCAGCTCAGCGCGTAGCCGTCACCGGCCATGAGCTCCCGGAAGTCCTTCAGCGCGACATCGACCGTCGTGCTCGTCTCGCCCATGTCAGCGCCTCTCGATCCGGCTGACCGAGCACGGGCGCTCGCGCGGCGTCCGCTCGGGCGCGAGACCGAAGACCTCGACGACCGCCGAGACGCCGGCGTTGTTGGCGCCCGCGACCATCACCTGGACCGACGAGGGCCGCCCCAGGGCATGCACGTGGTCGGGGTCGTCGGTGCCGCTCGCGGTGTCCGGCATGGCGTCGGGGTGGTCGGCCGGAAGCCGCCAGCGAGCGTTGTGCGAGATCGCGTCCTTGCCCACGGCCTTGAGCTCCGCGCGCGTGCGCACGGCGTGGCCGAAGACCGCCCGGCGTACGTCGTCCTTGCTCCACCCCGCCGAGGCGAACACCTGCGCGTGCTCCGGCGTCAGGACGAGGAGCGCGTTGGTGTACTCATGGATCAGCGCGCCGGTCCGTGCGACGGTGTCCGCGAAGTCGCGTGCGAGCTGGTCGGGGTCGCTGGTGTGCCGGGCCTCGATGTGCACGACGGAGCGGACCACGAAGGCCGTGACCGCGCTGTCGGAGGCGTCGAGACCCTGCTCCACGTGGAGCGGCTCCCAGGGGCTCTCCTCCTCCCACTCGGCGATGCAGGCGGTGTATTTCGCCGGCGTCCCCTGGGTGGCCTGGTCGAGCTGGTGGGGCACCAGTCCGAAGACGTTGATCAGCGCCAGCCGGATCGCCCGGCCGATGGTCGCGTTCGCCCGGAAGCCCGAGCCGAAGACGTTGCCCGCGCTGTTGAGCCCGATCTCCTCGCGGATCGGCCCGTTGACCACCGTCAACGGCGCGGTGCCGGTCGTGCTCTGCCAGATCCCGCGGCGCGGGTGCGGCTCCTGGGCGATCGCGTCCCAGGCCGCCACGACGACCGGGAAGTACGCCGGCAGGCAGCCCGCCAGCCCGGCGTTGATCGCCGCGAGCCGGACCGTCAGCGCTCGGTTGAGGTGGGGCACCTCGAAGAGCACGTCGTCGGGGTCGCGGGGCGTACGCGCCAGGAACTCCTGCAGGTAGGACTCCGTGACGGGGACGACGGGGAGCCCGTCGGTCCAGCCCTTCTCGTAGTAGTGCTCGAGCACCTCGCGGAGCTCGGCGCCGTCGACGCTCAGCCCGGCGTTCGCCAGGTCCTCCGCCTCACGGCCGGTCACGTCCGGCGTCGTCATCTCGGCAGTCATCTCAGGCCTCCACTCCCAGGACGCGCAGGACGTCCGGCGTCAGGGTCTCCGCGCGCTGGCGCAGACCGTCGTCGTCCAGGCTCGCGACCGGGTGCGCGGCGGCGAGGAACTCGAAGCCCGGGAAGCCCTGCACCTTCGCCATCGCGCGGCCCGACATGAAGAACGAGTCGGAGACGATGCTCACCGCCGGCACCCCCTCGCGCTCGAAGAGGATCCCGTCGGCGACGGTGGCGGCGCTGCACGAGCCGCAGTCGCCGACGGCGGTGATGACGACGTCGCACTCGGCGGCGATCTGCGTGAGCAGCTCGTCCTTGACCGGCGTGCCGAAGTAGTCCTTGGTGTAGAGCCTGGTCTCGCCGATCTCCGTGCGCTGGCGCAGCTGCGCCTCGATCGCCCGCAGCAGGGCGGTCGCGTTCGGCTTGGTGTTGTCCAGCAGCCCGATGGTGAGGCCACGCAGCGTCACCGGCCGCGGGGCGAGCGTCCCGTCGGCCGTCCTCTCGTCCATGCCCGTCGGATCGAGCAGCATCTCCCGACCTGTCATGCGGGTTCCTCCTGTGGCGTCGTCGTCCCGCTCTCTCGGCGGATCGCCACCAGCGAAACACCGCTGGGGACCGCCGCCGAGCACGGGTTTCATCCGCCGGAAGAAGACGTACGGCGCCCGCCGGACGCTTCCGACCATTGGAAGCACGACGCTGCTGGGTGGAAGCCCGGGGGCGCCCTGGGAGGGCGGGCGCCCCCGGGGTCTCAGGCCTCCTCGAGGAGGATCATCCCGGCGCCGGTCATCGACGCGGGGACGAAGTAGTGCTGATGCCGGACCAGCACCTCGGGGCTCAGCGCACCGCGCATCACGAGCCACATGATGAGCTCGGCACCCTCGGCGCCGAAGGTCTCGACGTACTTCTCCCGGCTCCACTGCGCGAGCTCGTCGGGCCGCGTCGCGATGTCCTCGAGGAACTGCCGGTCGGCGTCGGGGTTGAGGAAGCCGGCGCGGGCGCCCTGCAGCTGGTGGGAGAGGCCGCCGGTCCCGAGGACGACGAAGCGCTCGTCGCTCTCATAGCTCTCGATCGCCGTCCGCAGCGTCTTGCCCAGGTGGTAGAGCCGGCTGGGCAGCGGCACGGGGTACTGCAGCACGTTGACGAAGATCGGCACGACCCGGACCGGCCAGGCGTCCTCGGGACGTCCCCAGAAGAGCTCCATCGGGACCTGCAGACCGTGGTCGACCTTGATCTCCTGGATGACCTCGGGGTCGAACCAGTTCTCGACGAGGGTGTCGACGAGGTGCCAGGCGAAGTCGGGCGCGCCCTGGAACGGCGGGATCGGCCGGGGGCCCCAGCCCTCGTCAGCAGGCTGGTACTCCCCCGCACAGCCGACGGCGAACGTTGGCACGCGATCGAGGAAGAGCGCGTTGTAGTGGTCGTTGAAGACGACGACCGCGACGTCGGGCTTCTGCTCCTCGACCCACTGGCGCGCGGGCTGGTAGCCGTCGAAGAACGGCTTCCACTCCGGGGTGGCGTCGAGGCCCTTGTCGAGGGCGACGCCGATCGACGGGACGTGCGAGGTGCCGAGGCCTCCGATGATCTGCGCCATCTCAGACCCGCTTCCCGAGCCGCTCGCGCAGGAACGCGTCGTGCTCCATGCCGACCTGGTGGGCACCGATCTCGGTGATGCGCACCGGGTCGACCGCCGAGATCTTGAGGACGAAGAAGAGGTTGCCGCCCAGCCGGATCATCTCGCGCCAGTCGCGCCGCATGACCGCCGAGCGCTCCTCCTCCGTCAGCCCGAACCGGTCGAGGTAGGCCGCCTCGTCCGCGAGGAACGCCTCCCGGTTGGCGGGGTCGGAGAGCCCCATCGCCATCTTGTTGAGCCGGTAGCCGCCGAGCTGGTGCTTCCGGTCCAGCAGCGGTGTGTCCGGGATCGTCGCGATGCCGGCCGCGGTGTCCCGCGCGGCCTCGACTGCTGCCTCGAGCGATGCCTCGACGGCGACGTCCTCCGGCGAGATGGTGAGCTGCGCCATGGTCCCCTCCTGCGTGTGAGCGTAGGTGTGACGCTACGCACGTCGGAGCGGCGCGAGATCCGGCGATTGACGGCACCTACGGCGCCCCCGGTCCCGTCCTGCCTACGTCATGTGACGTAGGCAGGCGGCTCAGCCGGCGGGCTTGACCAGCCCCTCCTTGATCGCGAGCAGGACGGCTTGGGTGCGCGAGCGCAGCCCGAGCTTGCCGAGCAGGTTGCTGACGTGGGTGCGCGCGGTGCGCTCGCTGATGACCAGCTCGGCGGCGATCTCGCGGTTCGAGCGTCCCTCGGCCACGAGCGCGAGGACCTCGCGCTCGCGGACGGTGAGGACGGCGAGCCCGCTCTGCGGCGCCCGCATCTGCTGGGCCAGACGGCGGGCGACCGCGGCGTCGAGGAACACCTCGTCGCGGACGGCGGCCCGGATCGCCTCGGCGACCTCGGCCGGGCCCGCGTCCTTGAGCAGGTAGCCCGCCGCGCCGTTCTCGAGCGCCGCGTTGACCCGCTCGATCTCCCCGAAGCTGGTCAGGATGACGACCTTCACCTCCGGGTGTCGGCGGGCGATCTCCGCGGTCGCCTCGACGCCGTCCATCACCGGCATCATCAGGTCCATCAGCACGACCCGGGGCAGCGGCGAGCCGAGCACGGCGAGGGCCTCGAGCCGGTCGAGCGCCTCGCGCCCGTCCCCGGCCTCCCCGACGACCGTCACGTCGTCGAGCACGTCGAGATAGGCGGTCACCCCCCGTCGGACGACCGCGTGATCGTCGACGACGAGCACCCCCACACTCGCGGTGTCGGTCAGCACGGCTTGCTCCCCTCGTCAGTACGTCGCCCCGTCCCGGGACCGGGTCGGCGCGCGGTCGGCACCCGGACGGGCACCAGCATCGCCAGGCGTACGGCGGTCCCGGCCCCAGGCGCGGAGCTGACGGTCACCCCGCCGCCCCAGCGGCGCGCCCGTTCGCGCATGGTCGTCATCCCGAAGCCACCGTCGGCGCCGGGCGCTGGTGGTCCCGCGGGCAGGCCGCGCCCGTCGTCGCGGACCTCGGCGACGAGCCAGCGCTGGGCGCCGCGGCGACTGAGCTGCACATGGATGCGGACCTCGTGCCCGTCGGCGTGCTTGAGGCTGTTCTGGACGGCCTCGGCGATGACCCGGTAGGCGTCGTCGGCGAGGTCGGCCGGCAGCGCGTCGAGCTGGCGGTCGGGGTCGTCGACGCCCACCCGGACGTCGAGCCCGGTGCGCGCGCCGACGCTGTGGGCGAGATCGTCGAGGGCGTCGAGCAGCCCCTGCCGCTCGAAGGGCGCCTGATGGAGGTCGTTCACCATCGCGCGCAGGTCCTTGAGGACCACCCCGGCCGCCTCGGCGAGCTCGCCGGCGGCATCCTGCACGACGGCCGCGTCGACGACGTCGAGGCCCTCGCGCCCGGCGCGCATCTTGAGCGTCTCGGCCTGCATGCCCATCGAGAAGACCCGTTGGACGACCGAGTCGTGCAGGTCGCGGGCGAGGCGCTGACGCTCCTCCTGGGCCGCGACGGAGCGCTCGCGGTCGAGCAGCGCCGCATAGCGGGCCGCCTGGGCCGCCTGGGTCGCCATCGCCTGCAGGAAGTCGAGCGCCGCCGGCCCGACCTCGACCCCTGGGGCGAAGTAGGCGTTGAGCACCCCCACCGGCACGTCGCGCACCATCATCGGCAGGCTCGCGAACCAGTCCCAGGGCGGGTCGCGCATCACGTCACGCACGGGCGTCCACGCCGGATCGACCATGATCGAGGCGTAGCGGTGCGGGACGACGACCGGTCGCCGGGTCGCGAAGGCCTCGACGATCCGCAGCTCGGCGCCGGCGTCCTCGCAGGCCTGCAGCCGGTCGAAGAAGTCCGGCGTGCTGGGGAAGCCCGCGGCCCCCATCACGTGGAAGCGCTCACCGCTGTCGTCGACCGTCAGGACCTGCACGGCCGCGATCGCCTCGGCGGCCAGCACCTCCGCCGCGAGCGCCTCCAGGGTGCGCTCCAGCGAGTGTCCGGTGGCCACCCGGGCGGCCACCGAGGCGATCGCCTCGAGGCGGCGCTGACGCCCGCGCTGGCCGGTCACGTCGCGGAAGACCACGACGCGCTCCCCCGACGCAAGCGGCGACTCCCGGTAGGCGAACTCGCGACGCTCCCCCGCGGCCTCCCATGTCGCCAGCCGCTCCTCGGCCGACGTCGCGACCGCGGGACCGGCGTCCGCCCGCTCGGGCTCCACCCGGGTCACCGGCGGGAACGGCGAGGGGCCGCCGACTGCGTACGCCGGACCGCAGAGGGCGACCGCCGCGGGGTTCGCCGCGACGAACCGGCCGCCGCGGTCGATCACGGCGATCCCGTCGGGCGCGTCTCGCAGCGCCTCCGGAGGAAGCTCCGGGGCGGGCATGGGCACGGTCGTCCTCCTCGCGCGTCGCTGGTCCCCCGAAGCCTAGGTAGCCCACCCGCACGCCGGACAGGCCCTACCGCCAAGCGGAAGCGGGACAAATGACCTAGCCTCCGGGTCCCCTCCCGGCAACCGATGCGGGTCCGGCGTCCGATCCGGTCGCACGTCTCGGCGCCTTAGCGTCGGGCAGCGTGACGACCATCACCGACAAGAGCACTGACAGCGGACGTACGACGGCGGGCGCCGTCGTCCTGGTCCACGGCGCCTGGCACGGCGGCTGGTGCTGGCAGCGCGTCCGACCGCTCCTCGAGGCCGCCGGCCACCGCGTCTACACGCCGACCCTGACCGGCCTTTCCGACCGCGCGCACCTGCTCACCCCGAGCGTCGGTCTCGACACCCACGTCACCGACATCGTGCGCCTGCTCGAGGCCGAGGCCCCCGGGCCGGTCACCCTCGTCGGCCACAGCTACGCCGGCCAGGTCGTCACGGCCGTCGCCGACCAGCGCCCCGACCTGGTCGCGAAGCGCGTCTACCTGGACGCGTTCGTGGGCGACGACGGCGACGCCGCCATCGACCTGCTCCCGGAGACCGTGGCGCACCACTACCACGAGTCCGTCGACGGTCCCGGCTTCGGCTGGCTCATCCCGCCGCGGTCCCTCACCGTGCTCGGCGTGACGGAGCAGGCCGACCTCGACTGGCTCACCCCTCGCCTCACGCCGCACCCGTGGCTCACCTACACCCAGCCGCTGCGCCTGACCGGCGCCGGCAAGGACGTGCCGGCGGCCTACCTCGACTGCGTCGACTGGATGCAGGTCTTCGCCCCGTACGCCGAGAAGGCGCGGGCCGCTGGCTGGCCGGTGCACACTCTCGAGACCGGCCACGAGGCCATGGTCACGGCGCCGCAGGCCCTCGCCGACGCGCTCCTGGCCGTGCTCGCCGAGTGACGCCTGCTCCCCCTCACCCCTCCCACCACTGATCGGAGTCCGACGTGGAGTTCCTGGTGCGGTTCGACACCGCCCTGCCCGAGACGATGACCGACGAGCGTCGCGCGGAGCTCAAGTCCGCCGAGCGGGCGCGCGCGATGGAGCTGCGCGAGGCAGGCGTGCTCAAGCGGCTGTGGCGCGTCCCCGGACGCCGCGCCGTCGTCGGCCTCTGGGAGGCGCCCGACGCGACGGCCCTCCACGACGCGCTCACGTCCCTGCCCCAGTTCCCCTGGATGGATGTGACGGTCGAGGCCCTCGCCACCCACCCCCAGGAGGCCTGACCCGGTCGAGTTGCGCCTTCTGACGCACCGAGTCGCGCGTTCTGACGCACCGAGTTGCGCGTTGTGGCGGGTCGAGTCGCGGGTTGTGGTGCTCGGATCGCGAGAGCCGAGCACATCGGCGGCCAAATGTCCTACATTTGCCGCATGCCGCTGACGCCCACGCCGCGCAACGTCCCCCTGGCCACCCGGATCAGCCAGCAGCTCCGCGACGAGATCCGCTCCGGCGACTGGCCGGTCGGCAGTCGCATCCCGGGCGAGCACCAGCTCGTCGAGACGTTCGGCGCCAGCCGCAACACGGTGCGGGAGGCGATCCGCGGCCTGGTCCACGCGGGGCTTCTCGAGGCACGTCCCGGCGACGGCACCTACGTCCGCGCCGCCAGCGAGCTCGAGGTCGCCCTGCAGCGCCGGGCCTCGGTGGAGGCCGCGATCGACGTCTTCGAGGTCCGCGAGGCGCTGGAGATCCACGCTGCCCGGCTCGCCGCCGAACGAGCAGGCCGGGCCGACGTCGAGCGTCTCCGTGACCTGCTCGCCGCGCGCGACGCCGACCCCGAGCCCGCGGCCCACATCGCGACGGACCTGCGCTTCCATGCCGCGGTCGTCGAGATCGCCGGCAACACGCTGCTCACCGACATGCACCGCCACCTCGACCGGGGGTCGACCTACCGCCCCCACGGCGCGACGGACGAGGACCTCACCCGGTTCCTGATCGCGTCCTGGGGTGACGACGACCCCCACCGGGCACTGGTGGAGGCGATCGCCAGACGCGATCCCGACGCCGCCGCGACGGCCACGCTGCGGATCCTGCGCCACGCGCGGGAGGCGTTCCTGCGCACAGTGCCCCAGCCCTGACACCGGACCGCACCAGCCCATACCCCTGAACCGCCACCGAAGAGAAGGACAGCGTTGTCCACCGTCACCCTCAGCCCCGCTCCCCGACGCCTCCGCGCCGGCCTCGCGCTCGTCGGCATCCTGGTCGCCGGCGCGAACCTGCGGGCGTCGATCACCACCGTCGGCCCGCTGCTCGACCGGGTCCGCGACGACCTCGACCTCTCCTCGACCACAGCGTCGGCGCTCATCAGCCTGCCGGTGCTGTGCTTCGGGGTCTTCTCGCCCGTCGCCCCGGCCGTCGCGCGGCGCTTGGGCCTCGAGCCTGCGATCACCCTCGCCCTCAGTGTCCTCTGCGTCGGCGTCGTGGCGCGATCGGTGCCCTGGGTCCCCGCCCTCTGGATCGGTACGGCGCTCCTCGGCCTCGGGATCGCGTTCGTCAACGTGCTGCTGCCGGCCGTCGTCAGGCGCGACTTCCCGCACGCCGTCGGGCGGCTCACCGGCACCTACTCGGTCGCCCAGTCGGCCCTCGCGGCGCTCGGCGCCGGGCTCGCCGTCCCCATCGCTGGGCTCAGCGACCACGGCTGGCGACTCGCCTTCGGGGTGTGGGCCGGCCTAGCCCTGCTGGGCGTCGCGGTGTTCCTGCCCCAGCTGCGCGGCGCTGCCGTCCGCCGCGCCGACGCCGCGGGAGACGCCGCGGCCACGGCCGACGCCGTCGACGTACCTCACCGGTTGCCCTGGCGATCGATGCTGGCCTGGCAGGTCACCCTCTTCATGGGCCTGCAGTCGATGGTCTACTACACCCTCATCGGTTGGTGGCCCTCGATCGAGGAGTCGCACGGCGTGACCAGCAGCACCGCGGGCGCCCACATGAGCGTCCTCCAGGTCGCCTCGATCGCCGGCAACATCCTGACCGGCTGGGTCGTCCAACGCTGGTCGCGCGACCAGCGGCTGCTGCTGGCGGGGCTGAGCACCCTCTACCTCGTCGCGGTCAGCGGCGAGCTCGCCGCCCCCGGGCTGGGTCTGCTGTGGAGCGCGGTGGCCGGAGTCGGCGGTGGCGGCCTGATCGTGCTGGCCCTGGCGCTCTTCGGCCTGCGCACCCGTCATCACGAGCAGGCGGCCGCCCTGTCCGGCATGGCGCAGTCCTGCGGCTACCTCATCGCCGCCGCCGGCCCGATCGTGGTCGGCGCGGTCCACGACGCGACCTCGGACTGGACGGTCCCGCTGGTCATCCTCATCGCGGTGCTCGTCGGCCAGCTCGTCGCCGGCCTCGGCGCCTGCCGACACCGCTATCTGTGAGCCGGGCGGAGCCGGACCGGTCCCGGGCGCGGCGAGCGGGGGCTCGCCGCGCCCGGGACCGATGTCGTCCTATCGAGCGTTCCGCTGGCCCTGCGCGCGTCCACCGCGGCGCCGGGACGAGCCCTGCCGAGGTGCCTGCCGTGAGCTCTCGCCCTCGACCGCGTGCTGGCGGCCGGCCGGGCGCTGCGGGGCCTTCGCACTCTGCGGGCGCTTCTGACCGCTCGTGGTCGAGCCGGTCTCTGCGCCGCTCTCCTGCCGCGAGGACGCCTGACGCTTCCGAGCCCGGCTGCCCGGGCGGCTCTTGCGGGTGCCGGTCCCCTCGCCGGCGGGACGCCGCTCAGGCTGGACCACAACCGGCACGAAGGCGCCGGGCATGCTGCGATCGCCCGGGGCGAGCTCCTGCAGCACCGGGTGTCGGGCGCTGTCCACCTGCGTGATAGTCGGCTTGATGCCGGCGGCGCGGGTGAGATCGCGGACGTCCTTCGCCTGCTCCGCCGTCATCAGCGTGACGACGGTGCCGGCGGCGCCCGCGCGCGCCGTACGACCGGAGCGGTGCAGGTAGGCCTTGTGCTCGGCCGGCGGGTCGGCGTGGACGACCAGCGCGACGTCGTCGACGTGGATGCCACGGGCCGCGATGTCGGTGGCGACCAGCGTGGTGGCCTCACCGGCGTGGAAGGCGTCGAGGTTGCGGACCCGCGCGTTCTGCGACAGGTTCCCGTGCAGCTCGACCGTCGGCACGCCGTTGCGGTTGAGCTGGCGGGCCAGCCCCTTCGCACCATGCTTGGTCCGGGTGAACACCACGGTCCGGCCGGGGGCGCTGGCGAGGTCGACGATCACCGGCACGCGCAGCTCGCGGGTGAGGCGCAGGACGTGATGGTCCATCGTGGACACCGGTGACTGGGCGCTGTCCGCCTGGTGCACCACCTCGTCGTGGAGGTAGCGCTTCACGAGGACGTCGATCCCGTTGTCGAGCGTGGCACTGAACAGCAGACGCTGGCCGCGCGGCGTGCGGTCGAGCAGCCGGCGTACGACGGGGAGGAAGCCGAGATCGGCCATGTGGTCCGCCTCGTCGAGGACCGTGATCTCGAGATCCTCGAAGGTGAACGCGCCCTGGCCGAGCAGGTCCTCGAGCCGGCCGGGGCAGGCCAGCACGACGTCGGCGCCGGCCCGCAGACCCGCGACCTGCGGCCCCTGGCCCACGCCGCCGAAGACGGTCTGGACGCGGAGTCCGGCCTCCCGCGCGAGCGGGTCGAGCGACTCCTTGATCTGGCCCACGAGCTCCCGGGTCGGCGCGAGCACGAGCGCGCGGGGGCGACCAGGCTTCGCACGGCCGCCGGCGAGGCGGGCGACCAGCGGGAGCAGGAAGGCGTACGTCTTGCCGGAGCCGGTCCGGCCCCGGCCGAGGACATCGCGTCCAGCGAGACTGTCGGGCAGCGTCGCGGCCTGGATCGGCGTGGGGATGGTGATGCCGCGGCGCTCGAGGATCGCGGACAGATCCGCAGGAACGCCGACGGCGGAGAAGGTGGCGGAGTTGGACACAGAGGACGGCACGAATCAGCTCACTGACGAGTGTGTGTCTCGCCAAGACCACGCCACCGGGATGAGCGTGGGAGCCGGAGGAGCCGGCCTCAGGCGGGCGAACCCGCACAAGCGCTGACCGAGGGCAAGACTGGATCGGCAGCGAGCCAAGCATACGGGTCGCGACCCCTCAGGCACGATTCGCCACTGGTCACGGCCCACCCGCGACACTATTCACCGTGTGTATAGTGTCCGCCATGAGCACGTCCCTCACTCTTCTCGCGCTCCTCGAACGCGAGCCGGCGCACGGCTACACCCTCAAGCATCGCTATGACGCCCTGTTCGCCCGCACCCGGCCGCTCGCCTTCGGGCAGGTGTACGCCGCTCTCAACCGTTTCGACAAGCACGGCTGGGCCGAGGTCACGGGAGTCGAGATCGCGGACGGTCCGGAGCGGAAGCGCTATCGGATCACCCCCGACGGGGTCGAAGCGGTCACTGGCTGGGTGTACGCGGCCGAGGCACCTTCCGAGTTCTCCTCCAGCAGCCTCTTCGCCCGGGTCTCGGTGGCGCTGCTCTCGGGGCGTTCGGCGGCCGAGGTGTTGGACAGCCAGCGCGCGCTGCACCTGGCGCGCATGCGCGAGTTGACCGCCGAGCGGCGTACGGCGGACGCGGCCGCCACGCTTGCGATCACCTACGAGCTCGCTCACCTCGACGCCGACCTGCGCTGGATCGAGGAGGCGGGCTCACGGCTCGAGCCTGCCGCCGACGCCCTCGCGAAGGCCGTCCGGTGACCGCCCTCCTGGAGGCCCGCGGCCTGCGGGTCGAGTACGGCGCCACCGTGGCGCTGGACGCGATCGACCTCGCCTTGGCGGCGGGAAGTCGCACCGCGGTGATGGGCCCCTCAGGCTCCGGCAAGTCGTCTCTTGTCCATGCCTTGGCCGGCATCGTGCCGCTCAGCGCCGGCGAGGTGTGGCTCGAGGGCGGACGGCTGGACACGCTCTCGGAGGCTCGCCGCAGCCGAGCACGACTGGCGCGGATGGGGATGGTCTTCCAGTTCGGCGATCTGGTGCCCGAGCTGACGCTCGTCGAGAACGTCATGCTTCCCCTCCAGGTCCTCGGCACCCGCGCGGCGACGGCACGCCGGCGCGCCGTCGAGGTGCTCGAGCAGGTCGGTGTCGCCGAGGTCGCCGACCGCCGTATCGGAGCCGTCTCGGGTGGCCAGGCCCAGCGCGCTGCCGTGGCCCGCGCGCTGGCCCATCGCCCGGCGATCGTCCTCGCCGACGAGCCGACCGGCGCACTGGACACGGTGAGCTCCGAGCAGGTGATGGACGCCCTGACGCGGCTCAGCGTCGACCAGGGCACTGCGCTCGTCGTGGTCACCCATGATCACCGGGTCGCCGCGCACCTCGACGACGTCGTGGTCGTGCGCGACGGCCGCATCAGCGTCGGGATCCCGGCATGACGGCCACCCTGGCGGCGGCACGCCTCGGCGCCCGCCTGGGGCTCACGTCCGCCGGTCGGCTGCGCAGTCTCGCTCTCGCCCTGGCGGTCGCCATCGCCGAACTCCTCATGCTCACCACCGCGTCGGCCTGCCGGGCGCTCCTGCTCCAGGGCATGGACCCAGCCGACGATCGCCGGCTCGCGCTCGCCTGTGCGACCGCGATCGCCATCCCATGCGCGGTACTCGTCATGACAGTCGCTCGGCTCTCGGCGAGCATGCGCGACCGGCGGCTCGCCGGTCTCCGCCTGGTCGGGCTCACCCCCACACAGACGCGGGTCTGCGCCGCCGCCGAGACGGGTGGGGCCGCCGTCGCTGGCACGACTCTCGGTTGCGCCGCGTTCTGGCTGCTACGCCCCCTCCTCGCGGGGATCCAGTTGGCCGGTCTCGACTGGCGGCTCCACTTCGCGCCGTACGCCGTCGACTCGGCGCTCGCCGTCATCGCCCCTCCGGTGCTGGCGGTCGCCAGTGCCGTGCTCCCGCAACGGAGCCGGCCTGACGAGGCGCTCGCCTCCGCCAGGCGGGCCGACCGGACTCCGCCACGCCCCTGGCGCCTCGGCCCGCTCCTGGTGGGCACGATCCTGTGCGCCTGCGTCCGGTCCGGCAAGCCGAGGCCCCTCTTCGGGGACCCGGACGACGCCCTGCCCTGGATGTTCGCGGGCATCGCGCTGCTCGGGGTCGGGATCCTGCTGATCGTCCCGGTCTTCGTTCGGCTCTTCGCCGCCCTGCTGGTCCGGCTCACCCACGGCCCGGCGGTCCGGCTCGCGGCTCGGCGGCTGCAGGCGCAGCCTGCCGGCGTCGCGCGGATCGTGGCCGTGCTGATGCTTGGCCTCTTCATGGCCACCGGCGCGCGATATGTGGTGGTGGCCTGGGAGGATCAGAACTACTACCGCTATGCCGAGGATCAGCTCCATCACCGCCAGCTCGTCTCATTCTCGACCACGCTCGCCAAGGCCGATGCCGCTGAGGCGAGGGCCCGATCACTGCCTGGCGTACGCGCCGTGGTGGCGCTGCCGCAGTTGCACAGCAGGAGCGGCTACGCGGCGATCGTGGCGAGTTGCTCCGACCTGGCCCGGATCGAGGTCTCGGTCGGCACCTGCCACGACGGGGATGCCTACGTCCTGGACCCGTGGAGCACGCTCCCGAAGCGCTGGCCCGTCGGCCACGGCGCGCACCGCCGCACCATCGCCACCCCAGTCGAAGCGAGTCCACCGTCGAACGGTGCGACCGTCGGCACAGGGCTGTTGGGACCGCTGGACCAGGTGAGTCTGGTGCTGCCGCCGAGCCTGGTCGGGGCTCTGCCGCCCTCCACCGAGGTCCACGTGGCGGTCACCGCCGCACCCGGACGTCACCTTGCGAGCGAACTGGCAGCCGTCGGACTCAGCGTTGACGATGGCTACGACTTCACCACCTACGACTTCGTGCAGCGCCTCAAGCTCCTGGTGTGGACGATCGCCGGAGTGATCCTCGCCGTCGGGCTCCTCGCCTTCGGCATCACCGCCGTGGACCGCACCGTCCAACGGCGCAAGCAGACCACTGCCCTTCGGCTCGTGGGCGTCGACGCAGGCACCCTGCGCCGCGCGCAATGGGTCGAGGCCGGCGTGCCACTCGCGGCCGGCACCGTCCTCTCCGTGGGCCTCGGCGCGCTCGCGGGAGCGACGTACCTGGCCTACGGCGAGCCCGACACCGCCCTCCCGTGGGGCGCGACCTGGATGCTCGCCGCGGTCGCCGTCCTGGGCTCCGCCCTGGTCGGGGCCGCGACCGTCATCGCCAGCAGCCCACGGATCAGACCGCAGGAGATCCGCGCGGAGTAGCGCCGGTCATAGAACGCGCTCCCGCCAGTGGCCTGTCAGGCGGCGCGCCGTGGGCCGCGATGCGCCGTTCGGCCGGTCAGCGTCCGACGATGCGCCCCATGCCGTCGACGCCTCCGTCGGGCAGGGGGCCGGACCCGAGCTCCAGGCCCTCACGGCCTGGCCAGCACGCCCAATGCGGCTAACTCTCGAAACCTTGGCCGAGTACGGCCGCGAGTCTCCTGAGCTGCACGTCGACGATGTCGCGAACCAATTCTGGGTTGACGCGGAAGTACTCGTGCACGACCACGTTGCGGAGTCCGACGATCGAGGGCCACAGGATCTCCGAGTGCATCGCCTTCAGCCCGGCCGGCAGAGCCTTCACTGCTTCGCCGATCACCGCGAGGTTGCGGAGCACGGCGTCGTACGCCATTGAGCCGAACTCGGATGACTCCAGGCGCTCCTCGTCGGAGCGACTCACACGGCCACCGCGTCGGACAATGCCGTGGCCGAGACCTCGCGTCGCAAGAGAGCCTTGGCAACGACATCGACCCTGACGCCGAGCAGAGCCGATAACTCCTCCGAGAGCCCGGCGACACGGAGAAGCTCGTTACCGGCGCCGGGCGTCAGATCGACGATCACGTCGACATCACTATCTAGTCGGGCCTCACCCCGAGCGACGGAGCCGAACAGGCGAGCGTTCGTGGCGCCGTACTTCGCCAGGATCTCCGACACCTCGCGACTGCGCTCTGCGAGCGCCTCGCGCAGGCGAAGCGAAGCGGGCGTTGGCGTGCTCATGTCTCAAGCGTAACGATCGACACTCACCAAGTGACGAAGGTCGACTCCCGTTCCGGGAGTCGACCTTGTCTACTGACGCACTTCGTGGGCGCAAAGGGACTCGAACCCCTGACATCGTCCTTGTAAGGGACGCGCTCTACCAACTGAGCTATACGCCCGCGCAGCAACGATCACTGGGCCGGCACAGACTACGCGACCCGCCGCGGCCGTCACGAACCGAAGGTGCTCCGTGGGACGAACCGCCCCGACTGGCGCACAAATGGAAGTTGAGCCGCTGGCGTCTCGGGTCACCAGCGGCTCAACACTCAGAACGTTAGACGGTCGCGGCCGGCGAGGAAAGTGTTTCCCGCAACTTCGTTGAAGATTTTCCTTTTGGCCCGCGCCGGCGTCCCTCAGGCGCCCGTCAGCCGCCCGTCATGCGCCGCCCCACACGAGCCCGCTCAGACCGCCGCGCGGAGCTGGCGGAGGTGCTCGGCAAGGTCGCGCCCGTCCGGGTTCGCGTTGTGCACCGACCAGCGGACGACGCCTTCCCGGTCGATGATGTACGACGACCGGCGGGCCGCGCCGGTGCGGTCGTCGAACACGTCGTACGCCCGGGCGACCTCGCCGTGCGGCCAGAAGTCGGAGAGCAGCGGGAAGTTGAGCCCGTCGGTGTCGGCGAACTGACGCAGCGAGAACCGCGCGTCGCACGAGATCGCCAGGATCTCGGTGTCGAAGGTCATGAACTCCTCGAGCCGGTCGCGCAGGCCCGTCATCTCCCCCGTGCAGACGCCGGAGAAGGCGTAGGGGAAGAAGAAGATCGCCACGGCCTTGCTGCCGCGGTAGTCGGAGAGCGTGACCTCCTGGCCGAACTGGTCGCGGAGGGTGAAGTCCGGCGCCGCCCCTCCGATCTGCAGTCCGCTCATTCGCCGCCTTCCGTCGAAGTCTGTGGAGCCCAGCTGGCCAGGTCGCGCTTCAGCACCTTGCCGGTCGCGTTGCGCGGCAGCTCCTCGATCGTGACGATCTCCCGCGGCACTTTGAACCGAGCAAGATTCTGCCGCACCCAGTCCTTGAGCTCGTCCTCGGGACAGCCCACGTCGTCGACCACGACGAACGCGCGCAGCCGCTTGCCGAACTCGGCGTCGTCCACGCCGACCGCAGCGGCCTCGACGACGTGGGGATGCCGCGCGAGGCAGTCCTCGACCTCCTTGGGGAAGACGTTCTCACCCCCGGAGACGATCATCTCGTCGTCGCGACCCTCGACGTAGAGCCGCCCGTCGGACCGGAAACGCCCCACGTCACCGGTGGACATCAGCCCATCGACGACCTCCTTGCCGCCACCGCCGGTGTAGCCCTCCATCAGGAGTCCGTTGCCGACGAAGATCCGCCCGGGCTCCCCCGCCGGCATCTCGCCACCCTCGGCGTCGAGGATGCGGACGACGGTCCCCCACGGCGGCTTCCCGGCGGACGTCGGCGCCTCGCGCAGGTCCGTCGGCGTGGCGATCGACGCGTAGGCAACCTCGGTCGAGCCGTAGATGTTGTAGAGGTGGTCACCGAACTGGTCCATCCACTGCACGGCGAGGTCACCCGGGAGCGCCGATCCGGACGAGGCCACGACTTTCACCGACGACAGGTCGTACGACGCCAGCGTCTCCTTCGGCAGGGCGAGGATCCGCTGCAGCATGACCGGGATCACGACGACCGAGTCGCACCGCTCGGTCGTGACGGCCTCCAACGCGTCGACCGGGTCGAACCGGCGCCGGAGCACCATCGTCGAGCCGAGCAGCATCGCGAGGAGCAGGTGGGCGATGCCCCAGGTGTGGAAGAGCGGTGCGGCGATATGGGTTCGCCATCCCTCTCGCAGCGGCATGCGGGAGAGCAGTGCGATCGCCGCGTCGACGCCGGCCTCGTTGCGCGGGGCGCCCTTCGGGGTGCCGGTCGTGCCGGAGGTGAGGATGATGAGCCGGCTGTGACGCGCGGGCGGGACCAGGTCGGCGTCGTCACCGTCCGCGATCAGACCCTCCACCGTCGGCGTCGCGGCGACACCACCCGCCGCATCGGTCCACGCCAGGATCCGGTGCTCGATGGCCGCACCGTCGAGCAGCCCGGTGAACTCCTCGTCGTGGATGACGACGACCGGCTTCTCCCGCGCGATGACGTCGACGAGCTGCGGGCCGGCGAAGGCGGTGTTGAGGTAGAGCGCGTCGGCGCCGAGCTTGGCGGCCGCCAGGGTTGCGTCGACGAACCCGCGGTGGTTGCGGCACATGATCGCCACTCCGTCCCCCGCTCCGACGCCGAGGTCGGCCAGCGCCCGGGCGAGCGCGTTGGAGCGACGGTGGATCTCGGCGTACGTCAGCGTGCCGAGCTCGTCGACGACGCCGGGCCGGTCGGGGTGGCGTACGGCGAGGGCGGCGAAACCGCCCGCGGGCCCGAGGCCCCACTCGGCGAGCGTCCTGCCCATCCGGGCGAGCGTGGTCGGCGCGTAGGGCCTGACCACGCCGGAGGTCGCGAGGACCTTGAGGCCACTGCCCGCCGAGAGCGCCTTGCCCAGGAGCGACATCACGCCGGTGTCTTGGGCGCGACGAGCCTGGCGGCCGTCCAGTCCTTGCTCACCGCCGCACTCGTCGTCTGGGAGAGGCCGGCCACCGGGGCGGCCTCAGCGATCTCGGCCGGGTCGACGGCACCCGGCCTCCCGACTTTCGGAGTGAGGAGCCAGATCGCGCCGCCTCCGACGAGGTCCGTCAGCGCGTCGACCAGTCCGTCGACGAGATCGCCGTCGTCGTTGCGCCACCACAAGATGACCGCATCGACCACGTTGCCGTAGTCGCTGTCGACGAGATCGGCGTCGATGGCGTCCTCGATGGCGACCCGGAGCTCGTCATCCGTGTCGTTGTCCCAGCCCAGCTCCTGGATGACCATCCCGGGCTTGAAACCCAGTCGGTCCGCAGGCCCAGTGGCCGCGGTCGAGCTCACGAGTCGTCCTCCAGTCTCTGCATCCACGCCCCATGCGCGGACTTTCGGTGGTGAGTAGTCCAGCGGAGAACCCGCTGACCGCGCAACCCCGCGCCCCTGCGTGTCGCCGGATCCGCCACTTCGCGACCGCCGCGAGCACCCCTCCACCCTGCCTCCGACCTGCACAAATGGCTACTCGCTAGTAGCAGGGAGGGGGTTTACACAGTGTTTCCCTTGCGTGCGAACATGGGAGCGTGACCGATGAATCCATCCCCACTTCAGGCACGGGATCGGTGACCCCGTCCCAGCCCACCGTCATCCACGAGGGCCTGCCGACCCAGCTCCCCGACATCGACCCGGAGGAGACCCAGGAGTGGCTCGGCTCGTTCGACTCGATGATCGAGTCGGGCGGCCGTGAGCGTGCGCGCTATGTCATGCTGCGCCTGCTCGAGCGCGCTCGTGAGATGAACGTCGGCGTGCCCGCGCTGCGGAGCACCGACTACATCAACACCATTCCCCCCGAGCGCGAGCCGTGGTTCCCCGGCGACGAGGACACGGAGCGACGCATCCGCGCGTTCATCCGATGGAACGCCGCCGTCATGGTGTCGAGCGCCAACCGCAAGGGCCTCGAGGTCGGCGGCCACATCGCCACCTACCAGTCGAGCGCCAGCCTCTACGAGGTCGGCTTCAACCACTTCTTCCGCGGCAAGGACCACCCCGGGGGCGGTGACCAGGTCTACATCCAGGGTCACGCCTCGCCCGGCATCTACGCCCGTGCCTTCCTCGAGGGCCGACTGACCGAGGAGCAGCTCTTCCGCTTCCGCCAGGAGGTCCAGCACGGTCCCCACGCCGGCCTGTCGTCGTACCCGCACCCGCGGCTGATGCCGGACTTCTGGGAGTTCCCGACGGTGTCGATGGGCCTGACCGGTCTCAACTCGATCTACCAGGCGCGGTTCAACCGCTACCTCGACAACCGCGGCATCAAGGACACCAGCCAGCAGCGCGTCTGGGCGTTCCTCGGCGACGGCGAGATGGCGGAGCCCGAGTCGCTCGGCGCGATCCGCATCGCCGCCCGCGAGGAGCTCGACAACCTGGTCTGGGTCGTCAACTGCAACCTGCAGCAGCTCGACGGCCCGGTCACCGGCAACGGCAAGATCATCCAGGAGCTCGAGGCCAACTTCCGCGGCGCCGGATGGAACGTCATCAAGGTCATCTGGGGCCGTGAGTGGGACCAGCTGCTCGCGCAGGACGTCGACGGTGTGCTCGTCAACAAGATGAACACCACGCCCGACGGCCAGTTCCAGACCTACTCGGTCGAGACCGGCGAATACATCCGCGAGAACTTCTTCGGCACCGACCCGCGCCTGCGCAAGATGGTCGAGGAGATGAGCGACGAGCAGATCCGGAAGCTGCCGCGCGGCGGCCACGACTACCGCAAGGTCTACGCCGCCTTCGACGCCGCGACCAAGCACGTCGGTCAGCCGACGGTCATCCTCGCGCACACCATCAAGGGCTGGACCATCGACGCCCTCGAGGGCCGGAACGCCACCCACCAGATGAAGAAGCTGACGATGGCGGACCTGAAGAAGTTCCGCGACCGTCTCTACCTGCCGATCTCCGACAAGGAGCTCGAGGAGACCTACGCGCGCACCGGCGCCGCGCCCTTCTTCAACCCCGGACCGGACTCCCCCGAGATCCAGTACATGCAGGAGCGACGCGCCCAGCTGGGCGGTTCGGTCCCGCGCCGCGTCCTGCGCAGCAAGCCGCTCACCCTGCCCGGCGATGACGTCTACCAGGACCTCAAGCAGGGCTCGGGGAAGAACAAGATCGCCACCACGATGGCGACCGTGCGCCTGCTCCGCGACTGGATGAAGGACCCGGAGATCGGCAAGCGGATCGTGCCGATCGCGCCCGACGAGTACCGCACCTTCGGCATGGACTCGATGTTCCCCTCCGCCAAGGTCTACAACCCGGGCGGGCAGCAGTATGAGTCCGTCGACCGCAAGTTGTTGCTCTCCTACAAGGAGGCGACCAACGGACAGATGCTCCACGAGGGCATCTCCGAGGCAGGCGCGCTCGCCTCGGCAACGGCCGCGGGATCGGCGTACTCCACCCATGGCGAGCCGATGATCCCGTTCTACATCTTCTACTCGATGTTCGGGTTCCAGCGCACCGGCGACTCGATCTGGGCCATGGCCGACCAGCTGGCCCGCGGCTTCCTCGTCGGTGCCACCGCCGGCCGCACCACGCTGACGGGCGAGGGGCTGCAGCACGCCGACGGCCACAGCCCGCTGCTCGCCGCGAGCAACCCGGCGGTCGTCCACTACGACCCGGCGTTCGCCTACGAGATCAGCCACATCATGCGCTCCGGTCTCGAGCGGATGTACGGCTCGTCCGAGGAGCACCCGCACGGCGAGAACGTCATCTTCTACCTGACGGTCTACAACGAGCCGGTCGCGCAGCCGGCCGAGCCGGAGGGCGTCGACGTCGAGGGCATCCTCAGAGGCATCCACCAGGTCTCGGTCGCCGAGGGCGAGGGCCCACGGGTGCGCCTGCTGGCCTCGGGCGTCGGCTTCCCATGGATCGATGAGGCCGCCCGCCTCCTCAAGGAGGAGTGGGGGGTCCAGGCCGACACCTGGTCGGTCACCTCGTGGAACGAGCTCGCGCGCGACGCCATCGCGACCGAGCAGTGGAGCCTCAACCACCCGGGCGAGACGCCGCGCACCCCATTCGTCACCGAGAGGCTGAGCGGCTCCAACGGTCCGGTCATCGCGGTGTCCGACTACATGCGCGCGGTCCCGCTCCAGATCGCCCGCTGGGTCCCGGACGACTACCGCGTGCTCGGCGCTGACGGGTTCGGCTTCGCCGACACCCGCCCGGCCGCGCGTCGCTTCTTCCAGATCGACGCCCAGTCGGTCGTCGTCCAGGCGCTCCAGGCGCTCGCCGACGCCGGGGAGATCGACCCCGCGCTGGTCGAGAAGGCCTTCGCGACCTACCGCATCGACGACCCGACCGCCACCGCTGGAATCAAGCAGGAGGGCGGCGACGCCTGAGCCTCGGGGCGCCCAACGGCGCGTCGTCGGCGTTCTCGTCGCTCGACGGCCCGCTTCGCTTAAAGGCCGCCTTCGCTCCTCGGCCTTGCCGCCGCGCGCGTTGGACACCCCGAGAAAGGCCGCAGGCCCCGGACACCGTCCGGGGCCCTGCGGCCGTCCTCAGGCCCCTTCGCCCTGCACCGTGGCGACGTCGACCGGCGCGAGCTCGGGCGCGGTGCCGCCCGACCTGAGCAGACGCCGCCACCGGGCTCGGGAGTACGTCGCCGGCCGGGTGCTCGCGATGAAGTCGGTGAGGAGCCCGGCGAACTCCCCGGGATGATCCTTGTGCGGGAAGTGGCCGGCGTCGGGCATGACCACGACACGCGCCTTCGGCGCGAGCGCCGACGCGACGGCAGCGTGGCTCGCCGGCAGCACCCGGTCGTCGGCACCCCACACGACGCAGAGCGGCATCGCCTCGGTGAGGTAGGCACGGTCGCGCATGGACACGTTCTGACCGCGCACGTCGATGACGCCGGTGACGAGCTTGTGGACGGCGTACCGCTTCCCGGCATCCTTGAAGGAGTCGAGGATCGACGCGACCTCACCGAGGTCGCGCGTCGCCCGTCCGCCGAGCCGCCCGAGCAGGCGGAGCGCCCCCGTGTTGACCTGCCGAACGCCCGGCAGAGTCAGCACCCGAAGACCGAGGTCATAGCCGGGCAGCGCGAGGGCCCGGATGAGGACCGTGACCTCGGGACCGAGCCCGCCCGGGTCGACGAGCATCAGCCGCTCGGTGCGTTCGGGATACTGATAGGCGAACTGCATCGCGACCGCGCCACCGAAGCTGTGGCCGACGACCGTGACCTTGTCGATGCCGAGGACCGTCAGGAGATCACGCATCCCGTTCGCGTAGCCTCCGGGGCTGTAGTCGCCACGCGGCTTGGCGGACTCACCGTGGCCGAGGAAGTCGGGCGCAAGCACGGTGTAGTCCGCCGCGAGCTCGGGGATCACCGGGTCCCAGTCGTGGTGGTCGCAGGCGAGGCCGTGGAGCAGCAGCACCACCGGCGCCGTACCGATCGGGCGACCGGCCAGCACGTAGGCACGCCGATGGCCGTGGATGGTCACGAACCGCGTCGCGCAGAGCGGCTCAGCGGAAGGCGCCGGCGTGTCGACCATGCTGCAGATCCTTGTCCTCGGGGATATCGGGCATCGCTGTGAACGCCGTGCCACGAGCGGGTGAATGCTCGGACGTCCACAGACCTTCGCCTCAACGAGTCAACCACGGTCCGGGTCACCCGGCCGGAGGGCGGGCGAGATGGGTCGGCGAGGCGGCGAGGTGGGAGGATCGAGGGGTGACACCATCCCCGTCGACGCTGGCGTCCCGCCGCCGTGCCGCGGCGGCGGTGCTGCAGCGCGCCACCGGCCGACTCGCCACTGCCGCGACCGCCCGGATGGACAGCGACATGCCCTGGTTCCGCGACCTGTCGGCACAGGACCGGTCCTGGGTGGGCATGATCGTGCAGGCAGGCATTCGCGAGTTCCTCCGGTGGTACGCCGCGGGCGCGAACTCCACCGCGGCCAAGCCGGACCTCGCGACCTCGATGTTCGGCGAGGCGCCGCGCACACTGACCGGCGTCATCACCCTGCGTCAGACGGTCGACCTGGTCCGTCTCTCGATCGAGGTCGTCGAGGCCAACGTCGACGACCTGCTCGATCCCGATCAGGCCCACGACGTCCACGACGCCATCAGCCGCTACGCGCGCGAGGTGGCGTTCGCGACGGCGGAGGTCTATGCACGGGCTGCCGAGCAGCGCGGAGCCTGGGATGCCCGCCTCGAGGCCCTCGTCGTCGACGCCGTCCTGCGCGCCGAGACCGACGAGGCCGTCCTATCCCGGGCGAGCGCCCTCGGCTGGGACGCAGGTCAGCCGCTCAGCGTCGTGCTCGGGGCGGCGTCCGCGCGCCCGGCGGACGCGGCCGGACTCGATGCGCTCTTCGAGGAGATCCGCCACCGCGCCCGCGCCGAAGGCCTCGAGGCACTCTGCGCCGTGCAGGGCGACCGTCTCGTCGTGCTGCTCGGCGGCGTCAAGGACGCCACCGAGGCGGCCGCCGCGATCGCCGACCTGTTCGGGGAGGGTCCGGTGGTCGTCGGTCCTGTGGCGCCGGGGCTCGGCGAGGCCCAGACGTCCGCGCGCGCGGCGCTGGCCGCCTACCGCGCGGCGCCCGGCTGGCCCGAGGCCCCGCGACCCGCCCCGAGCGACGACTTCCTGCCCGAGCGGGTCCTGGCGGGCGACGGCCACGCTCGCCGTCACCTCGTCGACGAGATCTACCGTCCTCTCGTGGACGCGCGCAGCACCCTCATCGAGACGCTGACGGCGTACTTCGACTCGGGTCGCTCGCTGGAGGCCACGGCACGAGCCCTCTTCGTCCACACCAACACCGTGCGCTACCGGTTGCGCCAGGTCGCGGACCTCACCGGCTACTCCCCCGGCGACCCGCGCGACGCGCTCACCCTGAGGCTGGCCCTCATCCTCGGCCGCCAGTCCGCGCGCACGTTGTAGGGATCCTACAAACCTCACGGTGGCAGATTCGTGGGCGCCGATGCTGAACGGCGTGGGTCGCGCCCGGCATTGTGAAGGCGTGCTCGTCATCGTCGCCCCCGGACAAGGGGCTCAGACCCCAGGCTTCCTCACCCCGTGGCTCGAGGACCCCGACTTCGCGGCCCGCATCGAGTGGCTCTCGACCGTGGCGGGGGTCGACCTCGTCCACTACGGCACGGCCGCCGACGCCGACGCGATCCGTGCCACCGAGATCGCGCAGCCGCTCCTGGTCGCGACGGGGCTCGTCGCGGCGCTCCAGCTCTTCCCCCACCCTGCGGACGCCTTCGCCCAGATCGGCGCCGTCGCGGGCCACAGCGTGGGTGAGCTCACCGCGGCGGCCGGCGCGCGGGCGATCAGCGCCGAGCAGGCCATGGTCCTCGTCCGCGAGCGCGGCAACGCCATGGCACGTGCCGCGGCCGCCACCCCGACCGGCATGACCGCGGTGCTCGGCGGCGACCGTGACGAGGTCCTCGCCGCCATCGAGCGCCACGGGCTCACGGCGGCCAACGACAACGGCCCGGGGCAGGTCGTCGCGGCCGGAACCCTTGCCCAGCTCGAAGCGTTCGCCGCCGATCCGCCGTCTCGGGCGCGGCTGATGCCGCTCAGCGTCGCGGGCGCCTTCCACACCGTCCACATGGAGCCCGCCGTCGGCCACCTCGCGCGGCTCGCCCGCAGCGTCTCCGTCCACGACCCGCGTACGGCGATCATCTCCAACCGCGACGGCCGCATCGTCCACGACGGCACGGAGGTCCTCCGCCGCATCGTGGGCCAGATCGCCAGCCCGGTCCGGTGGGACCTCTGCCTTGAGACGATGGCCGACCTCGGCGTCACGGGCATCCTCGAGATGCCTCCGGCCGGCACCCTCACCGGGATCGCGAAGCGGGCGCTCAAGGGCGTGGAGACCTTCGCGCTCAAGACGCCTGACCAGCTCGACGACGCGCGCGCCTTCTGCGAGAAGCACGGTGAGTCGAACCCGATCGAGACCTCCCCCACCTGGCGCATGGTCGTCTCCCCCGCCAAGGGCACCTTCCGGCTCTCGCAAGAGGCCGCGGACCTCACGATCCTTCCGAGCGGCACCGCGATCGGCGACATCGCCAGCCTGCGGGACACGATCTCGGTGACCGCCGCCCACGGTGGGCAGGTCGTCGAGTGGCTCGTCGAGGACGGCGACCTGGTCTCGCCGGGCCAGCCGTTGCTCCGCCTGCACCCGGAGGGGGTTCTGTGATGGTCACCATCTCCGCGCCGCGCGGCGCCGACCATGCTCGCATCCTCGGCGTCGGCGGCTACCGCCCCTCCCGCGTCATCCCCAATGCCGAGATCGTCGACGCGATCGACTCGAGCGACGAGTGGATCCGCACCCGCTCGGGCATCGTCGAGCGCCGCTGGGCGACGCCGGAGGAGACCGTGCAGATGATGTCGGTCGCCGCGGCCCGCAAGGCTCTCGAGCGGGCGGGTCTCGAGGCGAGGCAGATCGACTGCGTGATCGTGGCGACCGTCAGCCACTTCATCCAGACCCCGTCCGTGGCGACCACGATCGCCAGCGAGCTCGGCACCGAGAACGCCGCCGCCTTCGACATCTCCGCCGCATGTGCGGGCTTCTGTCACGGCATCTCGATGGCCGCGGACTTCATCCGCGGCGGCAGCGCGCGCCACGTCCTGGTCATCGGGGTCGAGCGACTCTCCGACCTCACCGACGTCACCGACCGCGGGACTGCATTCATCTTCGCCGACGGCGCGGGCGCCGCGGTCGTGGGCCCCAGCGACACCCCGGCCATCGGCCCGGTCGTGTGGGGCTCCGAGGGCGACCGTGCCGACCTGATCACCCAGAAGGCCGACTGGCGCGACGCGCTCGAGTCGGGCGAGACGCCGTACCTCACGATGAACGGCAACCCGGTCTTCCGCTGGGCCTCGTTCGCCATGGCCAAGATCGGCCAGGAGGCGCTCGACCGCGCCGGCATCACCGCCGACGATCTCGACTGCTTCGTGCCGCACCAGGCCAACATGCGGATCATCGACGCGCTCGCGCGGTCCATGAAGATCCCGGACCACGTCACGATCGCGCGCGACATCGCCGAGATGGGCAACACCTCCGCGGCCTCCATCCCGCTGGCCCTCGACCGCATGATCGACGAGGGCCAGGCGAAGTCGGGCGACGTCGCGCTCTTCATCGCCTTCGGCGCCGGGCTGGTCTACGCCGCCCAGGTCGTCGTCGTCCCCTGAGCGAGCGCCCGCTCGCTCGACCCCACCGGTTTCAGCACCAACCCACATCCCGAGAGGAATCAGATGGCCACCACCGAAGAGATCCGCGCAGACCTCGCCGACATCGTCAACGAGGTCGCCGGCATCGACGTCGACGATGTCCAGCTCGACAAGTCGTTCGTCGATGACCTCGACGTCGACTCCCTGTCCATGGTCGAGGTCGTCGTCGCCGCCGAGGAGAAGTTCGGCGTCTCGATCCCCGACGAGGAGGTCAAGAACCTCAAGACGGTCGGTGACGCGGTCGCGTTCATCGAGCGCGCCCAGGCCTGATCGCCGGCCTCACCGTCACCTGACCAGTTCCACCCCCACCACCCTCAGGGGAGAGCCACCATGAGCCGTACACGTGTCGTCGTCACCGGGATGGGCACCACCAACCCGGTGGGCGGAGACGTTCCCAGCACCTGGGACGCCCTGATCGAGGGCCGCTCCGGGATCCGCATGCTGACCGATGACTGGGTCGAGAACCTGCCCGTGAAGATCGGCGGCAGGGTCGCCGTCGAGCCCTCGGAGGTGCTCGACCGGGTGAAGGCGCGACGCCTCGACCGGTCGGCCCAGTTCGCCATGGTCGCCGCGATGGAGGCCTGGCGCGACGCCGGCTTCGACGGCACCGCCGCGGACAGCGGGCTGGACGGCGACCGTGTCGGCGTGGCCGTGGCGTCGGGGATCGGCGGCGTCACGACGCTGCTCGACAACTACGACACGCTCCTTGCGAAGGGACCGCGCCGGGTCAGCCCGCTCGCCGTACCCATGCTGATGCCCAACGCTCCGGCGGCCAACATCAGCCTGTACGTCGGCGCGCGGGCGGCCGCGCAGACGCCGGTGTCCGCGTGCGCCTCCGGCAACGAGGCGATCGCGCTCGCCGTCGACCAGATCAGGCTGGGACGCGCCGACGTCGTCCTCGCGGGCGGCACCGAGGCGGCCATCCATCCGCTGCCGATCGCCGCGTTCGCCAACATGATGGCGCTCTCCAAGTCCGGATCACAGGAGGGCGGCGATCCGACGACGGTGAGCCGTCCGTGGGACACCGGCCGTGACGGCTTCGTGCTCGGTGAGGGCGCCGGCGTCCTCGTCCTCGAGAAGCTCGAGCACGCCCAGGCCCGCGGTGCCCGGATCTATGCCGAGGTCCTCGGCGCCGGCATCACGGCCGACTCCCACGACATCGCCCAGCCTGACCCGGCCGGGCGTGGCGGCAGCCGCGCGATCGTGCGTGCGCTGGCCGAGTCGGAGATCTCGCCGACCGCGATCGCCCACGTCAACGCCCATGCCACGTCCACACCGCAGGGCGACATCGCGGAGGGCCTCATGCTCCACGCGACCCTGGGCAGCCACGTGAACGAGGTCGTCGTGACCAGCACCAAGTCGATGACCGGTCACCTGCTCGGCGGCGCCGGCGCCCTGGAGTCGATCGCCACGATCCTGGCCATCCACCACCGGCTCGCGCCCCCGACGATCAACCTCGACAACCTCGACCCCGAGGTCGAGCTCGACATCGCCACCAAGGCACGCGAGCTGCCGGTCGGCGACATCGCGGCCCTCAACAACTCCTTCGGCTTCGGCGGTGCCAACGTCGCGGTCGCGTTCGGAAGCCTCTGATGACACTGAACCAGACCCAGGCCCCTGCTCCGGCGAGGCCCGCCAAGCTGCCGCGTGAGCAGGACCCGCGCAACCCCGTCACCCGGCTCACGGCGCTCTTCGACGACGGCAGCCTCGAGCTGATCTCGCCCGACGACAACTCCGGCATGCTCGCCGCCGTCGGGACGGTCGACGGCACCCGCGCCGTCGCCTTCTGCTCCGACGCCACCGTCATGGGCGGCGCGATGGGCGACCAGGGCTGCCGCGTCGTGGTGGATGCCTACCACCGGGCGATCACCGATGGGGTCCCGATCATCGGTCTGTGGCACTCCGGCGGCGCTCGACTCGCCGAGGGCGTGCTGTCGCTGCACGCTGTCGGCCGCATCTTCCAGGTCATGACCCAGGCGTCCGGCAAGATCCCGCAGATCTCGGTCGTCCTCGGCCCGGCCGCCGGCGGGGCCGCCTATGGTCCGGCGCTGACGGATGTGGTCATCCTGGGCCCCGACGGCCGCATCTTCGTCACCGGCCCCGACGTCGTGCGCTCCGTCACCGGCGAGGACGTCGACATGCTGCGGCTCGGCGGCCCCGAGCCGCACGGACGCCGTTCGGGCGTGGTCCACATCCTGGCCGAGAGCGAGCGCGAGGCGCTCGACCGAGCCCGTGGCGTCGCGTCGCTGCTCGGCGCCCAGGGCGGTCTCGACGTCAGCGCTGTCGACGACCACGACCTCTCCCATCACCTGCCCGAGTCGAAGAAGCGCGCCTACGACGTCCACCCGCTCGTCGAGGGCGTGCTCGACGACCAAACGATGCAGGAGCTGCACGCCCGCTGGGCGCCCAACATCGTCACCGCGCTCGGCCGGTTCGGAGGCCGCACGGTCGGGGTCGTGGCCAACAACCCGCTGCGTCTCGGGGGGTGCCTGGACTCTCTCTCCGCAGAGAAGGCGTCGCGCTTCGTCCGGATGTGCGACAGCCTCGGCGTACCCCTGATCGTCCTCGTCGACGTGCCCGGCTATCTGCCCGGCGTCGGCCAGGAGTGGGACGGCGTCGTACGCCGCGGCGCCAAGCTGCTCCATGCCTTCGGCGAGTGCGTCGTCCCTCGCGTCACCCTGGTCACGCGGAAGACGTACGGCGGTGCCTACATCGCCATGAACTCCCGCTCTCTCGGGGCGACGAGGGTGTTCGCCTGGCCGGGCGCCGAGGTCGCCGTGATGGGCGCGGTCGCCGCGATCCGGGTCCTCCACCGCCGCAAGCTGGCGGAGGTCGCTCCCGATCTGCGCCCGCAGGTGGAGGCCGAGCTCGCCGCTGAGCACGAGCGGATCGCCGGCGGCGTGGAGAAGGCCGTCGAGATCGGTGTCGTCGACGAGGTCGTCGAACCCACCCGCACACGCAGCGCGATCGCTGCGGCCATCGAAGAGGCCATCCAGACCTACGGCGTACGCCGAGGCGCGCACGGCAACATCCCGCTCTGAGGTCCCGCGTGTGGGGCGTAACCACGTCCGGCCGGTCGCGTTAGTCCCGTGAGGAACGCCACGGGAGGGTTCATGTTTGCTGCACAACGCAAGGCGGGCGTCTACAGCGCCGTCGCCGTCCTCGGCCTCTCCGGCGGGCTGCTGGGGCCCCTGGGTGGGCTTCTCGGCGGCTCGTCGGACTCGTCGTCGAGCTCCGCGCGGCCCACGGCGGCGCAGTGGAAGAAGATGGGGTCCACCTCGTCGAAGTGGAAGCGCGTGCTCCGCAAGGGCTGCCACAACTACGCCTACACCTATACGGTCAAGCCGCCTGGGTCCGCCGGCACCGAGTGGAGCCTGGAGACCTTCCTGACCGGACCGCGCGGCGGCCGCCTCGGGTCGGACGTGATCCTCGGCGGGGCGGATCCCAAGCACGGCAAGAAGACCTGGCGGATCTGCAAGTCCAACACGGTCCCGGGCACGTTCACCATCAAGGCGAAGCTGACCTACAACGCCAACCCGGATCAATACTCCGGATGGCTCAACGCGAGCCACTTCCGGCTCGTGAAGCCGTGAGGCTCCCCCAACACTGACGCCGACGAGGGGCCCGGAGCGATGCTCCGGGCCCCTCGTCGTTTCACGAACCTCAGACGACCTGGTGGAGCCAGCGCACCGGCGCACCTTCACCGGCGTGCCGGAAGGTCTCCAGCTCGTCATCCCACGGCTTGCCGAGAAGCTTGTCGATCTCGACGTTGATCGTGGTCTCCCCCAGGGCCGCCTTCACGACCGCGGCCTTGAGCCGGTCCTCGGGGATCATGATGTCGCCGTGGAGCCCGGTGACGGCGTGGAAGACACCGAGCTCCGGAGTGTACGAGAAGCGGGCGCCCTCCGAGCTGGAGGTCGGCTCCTCGGTGATCTCGAAGCGAAGGTGGTTCCACCCCTTCAGCGCGGACGCCACAGCGGCCGCCGAACCCACCGACCCGGTCCAGGAGAGCTCGGCACGATAGGTGCCGGCCTGGGCGGGCTGGGGAGTCCAGTCGAGGTTCACCGCGACACCCAACACCCCGCCGACGGCCCACTCCACGTGCGGGCACAGCGCCGAGGGCGCAGAGTGCACGTAGAGCACGCCCCTCGTCGCGGTGCGGGTGGCGCTGCGTGTGTTCATGTGTGCGGTCACCGTTGGTCTCCTTCGTTCCGGCGCGAGCGACGCCTTCCCCAGCGGGCTCGAAAGGAACGATGAAAAACCTCAGGCTTAATCACACGGATGTAGTTGTCGTGACCATTGTGACGCATGAGAGCCGTGTGCACCAGTCGACCGGCAGATCTACCGGCCGACTGGTGCCGAGCTCAACGGTCGACGCGCTTCTCGAGACTCTCCGCGCGCTCGGCGGCGTCCGTCAGCTCGTCCGCGTCGATCGCAAAGGTACGGTGGAACCAGGTCAGCGCGTCCGTCAGCCGGCCCGCGGCCTCGAGCGTGTCGGCGTAGGCGTACCGCAGCCGCACGACCCACGGAGCCCGGCTCTTGCTCAGGAGCGGTGCCTGCTCGAGCGTCCGCAGCGCAGCGTCGAGCTGCTTCATGTCCCGGCGCGCGCCGGCCTCGACGATCGTCATCTCCGCCTTCGCCTCGGGCGCGAAGTTCGCCACCGAAGGACTGTGCGCGAGCTTGATCGCCTGCTCCGGCTGGCCGAGGGCACGGTGGCAGTCCGCCATGATGGGCAGGTACGCCGTCGCGCCGTTCATGCGCTTCGCGGCCCGCAACTCCGAGAGCGCTTCGGCATAGTGACCTGCGGCGTACGCCGCCTCTCCGAGCGCCTCGCGGATGACGGCGATCCGCTGGGTCCGGGCCTTCGCGGCCTTCGCGTGCTGGTAGGCCAGCTCGGGGTTCTCGTCGATGTAGGTACCCGCCGCGACGAGGTGCCGAGCGACCCGGGACGCGAGCTTCTCCGGGAGACCACGCAGCTGCGCGGCGATCGACCGGTCCAGCTCCTTGCCGGTGATCTCCTCGGGCAGGTCCGGGCCGTCGTACGCGCGCTGATCCGGGGTCCGCTCGACCTGAGGCTCACGCTCGCGCGGAGCCCCGCCACGCGGACCCCGACTCGTCGCCGGACCCTGGCGACCGGCGGACGAGCCATACGGCTTCTTGCCGGCTCCTTCACCCTGGCGGCCACCCGACCGCTGACCACCACGCGTGGGACGTTCCCCCGGCCCACCGCGACGGTTAGAGCCCGACGGCTTGCTGTCACGAAAACCACCGGGCTTCTTCGCGCCCTTCGCCCGGCCCTGCTCAGGCTTACCGCCCGAGCGCCCTCCGCTCGTCGCGCGGCCACCGCCCGACGAGCGACCAGCACCCGTCGAGCGCCCGCCGCGCGACGATGAGCCCTGCGATCGATTGCTGCGGCGTTCCTCAGCCACGGCATCCATCCTCACTGGCCGCTCCCGCGACCGATCTCACAACATCCCTGGAAATACAGTAGAGGCCGCCCGAAGGCGGCCTCTACCAGAAGTATGTCCGGCGGCGTCCTACTCTCCCACAACCTCCCGGTTGCAGTACCATCGGCGCTGAAAGGCTTAACTTCCG